>JBFGFW010000281.1:0-3970 GCA_041579395.1 Sulfitobacter sp. | reverse complement strand
GGATGTGATCTTTCGCACATTGTTTTCCATCCCGATTGACCACCATCTGGCCCGCGAGGTGTTTGCCGAATTCAAGACCTATCAGCGCAGCCAGCCGATCCTGAACATAGCCGCCTTCATTCCGCTGCCGCGCTGGCTGCCGCGCCTGTTTCGCCGCAGCACCAAGGACAGCGCCGCAAAGATTCGCCGCCTGATCACCGATCTGACCGAAGCGCGCAAAGCGCAGATCAGCGCAGGCACCGCCCCGCAGGATCTGGCGACCAAGATCATGACGACGCCCGACCCGGTGGACGGCGCAACCTTCAGCACAAATGAGATGGTGGATCAGGTCGCGATTTTCTTTTTGGCCGGGCACGAAACCAGCGCTTCTGCACTGGCGTGGGCGTTGTATCTGATGGCGACGCATCCCGACTGGCAGGAAAGGTTGGCCGCAGAGGCGCAGCAGATCGACACCTGCGATTTTGCAGTGATGTCCAAACTCCGCCTTAGCCGCGATGTGTTCCGCGAGGCGCTGCGGCTTTATCCGCCCGTGCCGATGATGGTCCGCGAGGCCACATGCCCCGAACAGTTTCGCAACCGCACCGTGACGCCGGGCGCGCAGTTGGTGATCAGCCCCTGGCATCTGCACCGGCACGCACGGTTGTGGGACAACCCGGACGGATTTGATCCGGCGCGCTGGCACAGTGAGAATGGCCAGAAATGCCAGCGCGACGCCTATCTGCCCTTCAGTGCCGGGGCGCGGGTGTGTCCGGGTGCTGGTTTCGCGATGATCGAAGGGCCACTGATCCTGTCACGTGTCCTGCGCGATTTTCGAGTCGAGCCGATAGCGGGCCGGGTGCCCGTTCCGGTGGCACACCTGACCGTGCGGGCCAAGGATGGCATTTGGCTGCGCCTTGTCCGGCGCTAACGATGTATCATCGCGCGTGCAGATGCTTTAGACCGGGACAGAACGGAATCAACAGGGGGTCACCGGGACCATGAGCACGACAGACGCACAGCGCACCCAGATGAAAGACGGCAAGGGATTCGTGGCTGCATTGGACCAGTCGGGCGGATCGACCCCGAAAGCGCTGAGCCTTTATGGGGTGGAGCCGTCGGATTACGCGGGTGATGCCGAGATGTTTCAGGCGATGCATGACATGCGCGCGCGGATCATTCTGGCGGATGATTTCACCAACGCCAAAGTGCTCGGGGCGATTTTGTTCGAGCGGACAATGGATGACACGATCAACGGTAAACCGGTGGCCGATCTGCTGTGGGAAGACCGTGGTGTGGTGCCGTTTTTGAAGATTGACAAGGGGCTTGAGGATGAATCGAACGGCGTGCAGATGCTCAAACCGATGCCGGAACTGGGTGCGCTCCTGACACGGGCCAAGAAGGCGGGTATTTTCGGGACCAAAGAACGCTCGGTCATTCAATCGGCCAATGCCGAGGGTATTGCTGCGGTGGTTGCACAGCAGTTCGATGTCGCCAAACAGGTTTGCACTGCCGGGCTTGTCCCAATCATCGAGCCAGAGGTGAACATCCATTCCGCCAGCAAAGCCGACTGCGAAGACATGCTGAAAGCCGAGCTGGAAAAGCATTTGGCAGCCTTGCCTGACGGCGACATGGTGATATTGAAACTGACCCTTCCGGAAGTCGCGGGCCAGTACGACAGCCTTGCGGATCTGCCCAATGTGTTGCGTGTTGTGGCGTTGTCGGGGGGCTATTCGACCGATGATGCCTGCGCGCGGCTGTCGCGCAATCCCAAGATGATCGCCAGCTTTTCGCGGGCGCTGACCGAAGGGTTGAACGTCAAGATGACCGATGCCGAATTCAACGCTGCCCTAGGGACGAATATCGACAAGATTTACAAAGCGTCGGTGGCGTAAAAAGACGGAATTTTTCAAAAATTCCGGATCGTTTTCTTTGAAAGAAAACGTCTACAACATCACGCGGACCGGTTCCTGATTGCAAAAGATCACCAGCTGGCCCGCGTTTTCGACAGCGTGGTATCCACGCCGTCGCAGTTCCGATTCAAATTCATGTTTTCCGACATAACGTTCAATATCGCGCAGCTTTCGCCGGATAACACCGCCGCTGCGCGCAGCCTTGGAACTGAACAGATCCAGCATCCATTCATTTGGTGACAGCGGTGAGGGGCGCGTGATCATCATGCCCATGACGCTAATGCGATTTAGGTAAACGATCCTTTAAGGCCCGTAGCACATAGACACGGATTGCCGACGCCAATCCCGCCTCGATCCCGCGATCTGCATCGATCTGCGCCACCAACGCGTTGATCGGCGTGTCCTGATCACGGGCAAGCGTGCGCAGTTCCTGCCAAAACTCATCCTCCAACGAGATTGACGTCCGGTGACCCCGCAAAGTCACCGAATGTTTGACAGGTCTGGCGGTCATTTATCGCGCTTGTGGGCTTCCAGATTGCGGGCAATTTGTTCCAGCCGGGCTTTCAGCACCTCTTTTTGCGGTTTGCTTTGACCGAATTGCACAGCATTTTCATCTGCACGGGCCTTGCGCGACGCGCGGTTACGCTCTTTTTTGACCTTGTTCAGGTTGATGGGGGCGCTCATTCTTTGGGTCCAATCATCTGTTCTGGCCGCACGACGCGGTCAAATGTTTCTGCGTCGACAAACCCCAGGGCAATTGCTTCTTCCTTGAGGGTGGTGCCATTTTTATGCGCCGTCTTGGCGACTTTGGTGGCTTTGTCATAGCCGATCGTCGGGGCCAGTGCCGTCACCAGCATCAGGCTCTCCTTCATCAGCTTATCAATCCGCGCCTCGTTGGCTTTTGTACCCACGACCATGTTGTCGGTAAAGGCCGACGCGCTGTCGCCCAAAAGCTGCATGGATTGCAACACGTTATAGCTCATCATCGGGTTATAGACGTTCAGTTCGAAATGCCCCTGGGACCCTGCAAAACCGACGGCGGCGTCATTGCCCATCACATGCGCACAGACCATGGTCAACGCTTCGGCCTGAGTGGGGTTCACCTTGCCTGGCATGATCGACGATCCGGGTTCGTTCTCTGGCAAGATCAATTCGCCCAGACCCGACCGCGGGCCGGACCCCAGCAGGCGCATGTCATTGGCGATCTTGAAAAGCGACCCCGCCACGGTTTTCAGCGCGCCCGAAAACATCACCATCGCGTCATGTGCGGCCAGTGCTTCGAACTTGTTGGGGGCCGTCACAAAAGGCAGATCGGTGATGTCGGCCATATGGGCGGCCACGGCTTCGGACCACCCCTTCTTGGTGTTCAGCCCGGTCCCCACGGCGGTGCCGCCCTGTGCCAGCTCGTATATGTCGGGCAAGCAGGCATTGATGCGTTCAATGCCTTTGCTCACCTGATGGGTATAGCCGGAAAATTCCTGCCCCAAGGTCAGCGGCGTGGCGTCTTGCGTGTGGGTGCGGCCGATCTTGATGATGTCCTTGAATTCTTCGGACTTTGCGGCCAGCGCGTCATGCAGTTTCTGCAGGCCCGGCAGCAGCACATCGCGTGCCTGCATGGCAATGGCCACATGCATCGCGGTGGGAAATGTGTCGTTTGACGACTGGCCCATGTTGCAGTGATCATTGGGGTGGACGGGCTTTTTCGACCCCATCGTACCCCCCAGCATTTCGATCGCCCGGTTCGAGATGACCTCGTTGGCGTTCATGTTCGACTGCGTGCCCGACCCGGTTTGCCAGACCACCAGCGGAAAGTTGTCATCGAACTTTCCTTCGATCACCTCCGTCGCGGCGGCGATAATTGCGTCGCCGATGTCCGCGGCCAGATCACCCTGTTTCACGTTTTCCAGTGCGCAGGCCTTTTTGACGACGCCAAGCGCGCGGATGATCGGCACCGGCTGCTTTTCCCAGCCAATCGGGAAATTGATGATCGACCGCTGCGTTTGCGCCCCCCAATACTTGTCGGAAGGGACCTCAAGCGGGCCAAAGCTGTCGGTTTCGGTGCGGGTATCGGCCATTGTGCG
>JBFGFW010000280.1:0-3995 GCA_041579395.1 Sulfitobacter sp. | reverse complement strand
TCGGCATGCCGACATTTCTCAAGGGGCTGACGATCGTTGGCACGGCGGCGATGCTGTGGGTCGGCGGGTCGATCATCATTCACGGGATGGAGGAGTTGGGCTTTACCACCTTGGGCCACCTGATCCACGACTATGCGGTCGCTGCGAGTCATGTGGTGCCGGCAGACTACGAAGGGGCGATGGAATGGGTCGCAAAGGCGGCGATGGACGGTGTCTTCGGTCTGGTTTTGGGGCTGGCACTGATCCCGGTGGGCGAAAAAATCATCACCCCGATCTGGCGCGCGATCTTCAACCGTCCCAAGCCCGGCGAAACCGTCGCTTAACGATGGAACCGTTCTGAGTGGTGAATGCGATGAGGTCGCCGATAAGGGACTTTTACTTGGTCGGGCCGAGAAATGTCTTGGTCTACTTCACGGCGGTAGATGCGTTGCATTGACCAAACCTTTCGAAAGGAACACGGAGCGTGATTGCCTACGTCACCGTCGGTGCTGATGACATCGCTCGCGCGAAACGGTTTTACTCCGCGTTCCTGCCATCCCTTGATTACCGGCTGAAAGAGGGTCCGGAGGGGCTAAGCTATGCACTGCCCGTCCAAGCTGGCCAATCTGTCGTTCTGCCGGATTTCTACGTTAAGCCAACCTTCGATGGACAACCGGCATCGGCCGGGAACGGTGCTATGATCGCATTTGAGGCTCGCAGTCAAAGCCAAGTACGTGATCTTCACGCCGCCGCACTGGCCGCAGGTGGCTTTGACGAGGGGCAGCCCGGCTTCCGGGCGGCGTATGGACCTCATTTTTATGTTTGCTACCTTCGCGACCCACAAGGCAACAAGATCGCACTGTTCTCCAACGATCCGGACGAACCCGGTCGAGAGGGATAACGCGGGTCAAATGGACTAGGAAACCGCGCGTGCAATGGTGCCACTGACAAGCGGCTCCATGCATGAAAAAAGGGCAGGGCGCTACGCCCCACCCTTTAGCTTTGGTCACGAAGCCTGCGTCAAGTCGGTCAAAGCAGCGCCTTGGCCTTTGCCGCCACATTCGCGGCGGTGATGTCGAACCTCTCGAACAGCTCTTCCGCCGGGGCAGAGGCACCGAACCGGTCCATGCCGACGAAATCGGCCTTGTTCCACTTGCCACGCTCGCCTGTCAGCCACTGATCCCAGCCTTGGCGCACAGCGGCCTCGACGCCGACGCGCACGGGGCCACCGGGAAGGACACGGCGACGGTAGGATTCGTCCTGCTGGGCGAACAACTCCATGCAGGGCATCGACACGACGCGGGTACCGATACCTTCGGCCTGCAGCAGATCACGGGCTTCCATCGCGATCGACACTTCGGATCCGGTCGCGATCAGGATCACCTGCCGCTTGCCCTCGGCATCGGCCAGCACATAAGCCCCCTGTGCGGTCAGGTTCTTGTTCTTGTGCTCGGTGCGTACGGTCGGCAGGCCCTGACGGGTCAGCGACAACACCGACGGCGTAGCGGTCGAGGTCAGCGCGATTTCCCACGCCTCGGCCGTTTCAATGGTGTCGGCGGGGCGGAACACGTAGGTGTTGGGAGTCGCGCGGCTGATTGCCAGATGCTCGACCGGTTGGTGCGTCGGGCCGTCTTCGCCCAGACCGATGCTGTCGTGAGTCATCACGAACACGGTCGGGATCTGCATCAGTGCCGCCAGACGCATGGCCGGGCGGGCATAATCGGTAAAGCACATGAACGTGCCGCCATAGGGGCGGATGCCCCCGTGCAGAGCCATACCGTTCATCGCCGACGCCATGCCATGTTCGCGGATGCCCCAATAGACATAACGTCCGCCGCGATTGTCCACGTCGAACACCCCCAGATCGCCGGTCTTGGTATTGTTCGATCCGGTCAGATCTGCCGACCCGCCCACGGTTTCCGAGAACAGCGGGTTCAGCACCTCTAACGTCTTTTCGCTGCTGGACCGCGTGGCAAGTTTGGGCGCTGTTTCCGACATCTGCTTTTTAAACGCCTTGACCATCGCGGTCAGCTTCTTGGGTGCGTCGCCGGCCAGTGCCCGGTTGAATTCCTCGCGTTTGGCGCGCGGCATGGCGTCAAACCGGACTTCCCATGCCTTGCGCACATCCACACCGCGCTTGCCGATGGACTCCCACGCGGATTTCACGTCTGCGGGCACCTCGAACGGGCCGGTCGTCCAGCCATAGGCTGCCTTTGCCGCCGCCATCTGGTCGGGATCCGTCAACGCGCCGTGACCCTTGGAGGTGTCCTGAGCCGCGTGGCCAAGGGCGATATGCGTCTTACAGGCGATCATCGTGGGCATGTCGGATTTGCGGGCCTCGGTCAGGGCCGCGTCAATCTGATCGGGGTTGTGGCCGTCAATTTCAATGACATGCCAGTTCGCCGCCTTGAAGCGCGCCACCTGATCGGTGTTGTCCGACAGGCTGACGGGACCGTCGATTGTGATGTTGTTGTTGTCCCACATCACGATCAGCTTGCTCAGCTTATGGCGCCCGGCAAGGGTGATGGCTTCTTGGCTCACGCCTTCCATCAGGCATCCGTCACCTGCGATCACATAGGTGAAGTGATCCACGATCTTTTTGCCGTACCGCGCGCGCTGCATTTCTTCGGCCATCGCAAAGCCCACGGAATTGGCGATGCCCTGACCCAAGGGGCCGGTCGTCGTTTCAATCGCATCGGCAAGAAAATTTTCCGGGTGGCCTGCGGTACGAGCCCCCATCTGGCGGAAATTCTTGATCTCTTCGATGGGGAACTGCACGTCGCCGGTCAGGTGCAGCAGTGCATAGATCAGCATCGACCCGTGGCCCGCCGACAGAATGAAACGGTCGCGATCTGGCCACAGCGGGTTGGCGGCATCAAACTTCAGGTGCTTTTCAAACAACACCGTCGCGACGTCAGCCATGCCCATCGGCATGCCGGAATGGCCGGAATTGGCAGCGGCAACCGCGTCCAGCGTCAGGGCGCGGATGGCGGTCGCTTTGGACCAATGCGCAGGATGGGCTTTCGCGAGGGCGTTCAAATCCACAGGGCAGGCTTCCTTTGATGGGGAAAGTTGGGTTTGCCGGATCAATACCAGCCACCCCGCAAAGATCAAGGGCAACCGGGCAGCGCCCATGGGCGGATGAACAGCCTGCGCCAAGGCGTTGTTCTTAAAGGGGCAGTAATTCCTGTCGCAGATGGTTAGGATCGGCCGAAACAGCGTTGACCACCGATTCGATGGTTGGCAAACTGCCAGAAAAACGGCGTTTCGCGGGAGAAACACGGATGAGCGACATAGAAGAACTGCAAGGCCGCATCATGGCGGCGATGGAACGTGCGTCGCGCGGGCTGGAAAAGCTGGCGGTGTCCAAGGATGGTGCACCGGATCTGTCCCAGGAACTTGAGGAAGAGCGGCTTGCAAATGCGCAGCTGACAGAGCGGGTCAAGGCGCTGAAATCACGGCTGGAAACGGAAACCGCCGACATCAAGGCCAAGCTTGACGCCGCCGAGGCGGGAACTGCAAAGATGGCCGACGTCGAGGCGCGGATGGGCAAGCTGGATATGGAATTGCAGCGCGTGCGGCGGTCGAACACCCAGTTGTCCGACGCCTGCGCCGCCTTGCGCGCCGCAAACGAAGAAGGCGTGGGCGAACCGCATCTGATCAACAAGGCGATGCTGGCCGAACTTGATGCCCTGCGTGCCGCGCGCAGTGCGGATGTGGCCGAGGCAGACGCCATTCTGGATGCCCTGACCCCCCTTCTTGATGCCGCAGAGGAGAGCGCCTGATGCCCGAAGTGACCATTTCCATTGGCGGCCGCCAATTCGAAGTCGCCTGCCAGGAAGGCGAGGAAAGCTATCTTCATGCTGCCGCCAAGATGTTGGACGACGAGGCGCATGTCCTGTCCGATCAGGTCGGCCGCATGCCCGAATCGCGGATGCTGCTGATGGCAGGTCTGCTGTTGGCCGATAAGACCGCCAGCGTAGAAGACAAGATCGGCGAAGTCCGCGCCGAGTTGG
>JBFGFW010000279.1:0-4001 GCA_041579395.1 Sulfitobacter sp. | reverse complement strand
TGTTTTCAGATTCTTTCAAGCGACAATTTGTCCAAGCCGATGTTTTATCACGGACTGCCGCTTCTTGGGCCAATCATCAATCATCGTCGGTCTTCTCCCAATCGGTACCGATGGCCTCGCGATCGTTTTTCCGCTCGTCCGATACGATCTCGCGCACCTCGTCCCGCTCTTCTGCAGTGCTGGTGCCGGGGGTGTCATTCGCGGCCTTTGTCTGCGTCAGGGCCAGCGAAAACAGGATGGGAAAGTGATCGGATCCGATGTTGGGCAATCGTTTCATCCGTATCAACCGGAACTCAGGATCATGAAACAGATGGTCCAGCGGCCAGCGCATGAACGGAATTCCTGCATGAAACGTGTTGTACAGGCCGCGCCCCACCCGTGGGTCCAATAGGCCAGACAGCCGCTGAAACCGGCGTGTGGTTCTGGACCATGCCACGTCGTTCAGGTCACCGGTGACGATCGCCGGCATCGGGTCATCGCCCGCCTCGATGCCGATCATCGCGATCTCGCCATCTCGGCCTTTGGTGTCGTGGGTCGGCACGGGGGGTTCGGGATGCACGATGTAAAGCCGCCATTCCTGGCCAGACTCCATCTCTACCCGGCTGGTGATCGACGGCACGCCTTCCACCAATAGTTCGCGCACTTGCGTATCCGCCAGCTTGAGCTTCGACATAAGGACTACGCCATAGGAATTGTCCTTGGGCACTTTCACCCAATGCGGATATTCATCCTTGAGCCCTTCATAAAGCGCATCGACCCATTCCTGATCGACTTCAAGCGCTGTCGCAATTTCCGGCTTTTCGGTTTTGATCAGGTCCACAAGGCGGGCGAACTCCCGGTTCGACTGCTTAACATTGGCAGAGATCAAGGTGATGTGGTTGTCGGTATCGGCAAGAACATCGTCCGTCGCATCGACCGACTGGCTGGGCCATATCGGGGTGAACTTCACGATATAGGCCAAATGGATCGCCCCGACAAATGTCAGGATCATCAGCGCGATCATCGTGGATTGGGCATCAAGAACAAACGGCGCAAGAATGGCCATCACAACGCTGACAAGAAAGAACTGCTGGCGCGGAAATGCAACCCCGCGGATCAAACCATGTGCCCTTTTGCTAAAGGGCAGAACACTGGATAAGAACAAAATCGCGACAAAAAGCCAGTAGAGTGTCTGCAATATCAACATGATGGCTTTGCCTTATGAGAAGAAATGGGGTGCAAGGCCGCTGCCTTTCACCCCAAATGAAACAAGCTGTTGTCCGTTAGGTTCCCATAAACGCATAAATGCGCCTGGATTTCTACCGGGACTTGTCGTCGTCCTTGTCTTCGTCTTCGTCGTCTGCTTCGCCTTCCGGCAACTTAAAGAAGCTGTCAGCGTCGGAATAATCACCGCGATCCCGGTCATCTTCGTCAGCCGGGTTGCCGGACAACGTGAATGTTTCCAAGCCTTCAATGGCCTTTGGCATCTTGGCATCGGTTTCCATGCCAAGCGATTGTTCAGTGCTGACCAGACGGCGGCGCTCATCGTCGCTCATCGAACCGCCTTCGGCCGCTTTCTTGGCAGCGGCTTTTTGCACGGCGGCATCCAGTTCGGATTGCTTGCACAGCCCCAAAGCAACCGGATCAATCGGCTGGATATTGGCGATGTTCCAATGCGACCGGTCGCGGATCGCCTGAATGGTCGGCTTGGTCGTGCCGACCAGCTTGCTGATCTGACCATCCGTCAGTTCCGGATGAAATTTGACCAGCCAATAGATCGACGCCGGGCGGTCCTGACGCTTGGACAGCGGCGTGTAACGTGGGCCGCGGCGCTTTTCTTCGCCTTGGGCGGCAGCATTGAACTTGAGGGTCAGCTTGTGCAAAGGATCCGCCTGAGCCTTTTCGATTTCCTCTTCGGTCAGTTGGTTGTTCGCGATGGGATCAAACCCCTTGACGCCCTGTGCGACGTCACCATCGGCGATGCCTTGAACTTCCAGTTCGTGCATCCCAACAAAATCTGCGATCTGCTTGAAGCTGAGGGTTGTATTGTCCACCAGCCATACGGCAGTGGCGCGGGCCATAATCGGTTTTGCCATGTCGGTCTCTCCTTAAAACGCACCTTCCCCGTCGCCTGAAATTGGCTGTCCTGCGGGGCAGAACGGTTTCCATTGTGGGGGAACTTGATGGGCTTATACTGAGCCAAGAAGAATAAGGGAAGACCCCAATGCGAATGCTGCTTTTAGGCCTTGTAGTGATCCATGCGCTCGTGCCCCGCTTTGGACAGGCTGAGGGCGATATAGCAGGAACATTCGACTATTATGTTTTGTCGCTCAGTTGGTCACCCAACTGGTGCGCCTTGGAAGGCGATGCGCGCAATTCTCCGCAATGCGACGAGGCCGAGGACTTCGGCTGGATCATGCACGGGCTTTGGCCGCAATTTCACCGCGGATATCCGTCGTTTTGCCGCACGGCGAAACCCCCTCCGTCGCGTGGGACAACGGCAGGTATGGCCGATATCATGGGCACGGCGGGGCTGGCCTGGCACCAATGGAAAAAACATGGCAGTTGCACGGATCTGCCAGCATCACAGTACTACGCCACTGCGCGCGCCGCGTTTGACACCGTTGAACGGCCAGCCATATTTCGCAAAGTGAAAACAAACCTGAAACTGCCTGCCTCCGTGGTCGAAGCGGCTTTCTTGAAGGCGAACCCGGATATGGTGCCGGATGGTGTAACGGTCACCTGCAAAAGGGGCTATATTCAAGAGGTTCGGATTTGTCTGTCCAAAGACCTTAATCCCGTCCCGTGCGGGCAGGATGTGGTAAAGGATTGCACCCTGAAGGACGCTCTGTTCATCCCGATCCGCTAGACAGATCGTTCTGCGAACGATGGCCTTCGGCGAGGATACTTAAGAGCCAGAGAAGATTGAGACCCCCATCTTCTCTGGCTTGCTAAATATCCCCGCCGGAGGCAGCGTCGCCGTGGCGGCGCTTTAGTCGATTTCAAGCACCGTGCTGCCGGTGGTCTGGCGCGCTTCAAGGGCCTCGTGCGCCTTTGCTACGTCCTTCAACTTAAAACGTTGACCGATGTTGATCTTCACGTCGCCCGAAAGGATCTTGTCGGCAAGATGTCTGGCCATCTGCTGGCAGGTCGCATGATCACCGATATGCGTAAACAGCGTCGGCCGGGTGATCTTCAACGATCCTTTCTTGCCAAGAATACCAATGTCAAAAGGCGGCACCGGACCCGAGGCATTGCCGAAGGAGATCATCATGCCCAGCGGTCTCAGGCAGTCAAGCGAGCCTTCGAAAGTGTCGGCACCAACTGCGTCCATCACCGCATCGACACCCTTGCCGCCGGTCAGCTTCTTGACTTGGGCAGGCCAGTCGGCGTTCCGGTAATTGATGCAATGCGCCGCACTATGATCCAGCGCCAACTGGCATTTCTCGTCCGTCCCCGCCGTGCCGATCAGCGTGATGCCTTCAGAGCGTGCCCATTGGCAGGCGATCAGGCCAACGCCGCCGGCCGCTGCGTGAAAAAGAACCGTGTCGCCGCGTTTCAGGGGGGTCGTGCGGTGGAACAGATACTCGACCGTCAGGCCCTTGAGCATCATCGCCGCCCCTTCCTCGAACGAGATCCCGTCGGGCAGCGGGCACACTTGGGCGGCAGGCATGACCCGCGCTTCGGCATAGGCACCCGGGGGCTGTGTCGCATAGGCGGCACGGTCACCGACCTTGAGGTGGGACACCCCTTCGCCGACCGCTTCGATCACGCCCGCCGCTTCCATGCCCATCGCGTGGGGCAGTTGCATCGGGTACATGCCAGTACGCTGGTACACGTCGATAAAATTCAGCCCAACGGCCTTATGCGCGATGCGGATTTCGCCCTTGCCGGGGTCTCCGACAGGAAGGTCCACCAGTTTGAATTGCTCTGGGCCGCCGTGAGCTTCAATGATTGCTGTAAGTGCCATGCGCTCTTTCCTATCCATGAACCTTAAGGACAATTTTGCCGATATGGCCGCT
>JBFGFW010000278.1:0-4008 GCA_041579395.1 Sulfitobacter sp. | reverse complement strand
CCATCAAGATGTTGTTTACGGGAACCAGAAGGCTGGGCGGGTTCCAGATGTCTATAAATGCGGCTCCACGGTATCCGATGATGATCATCACCAATGACACGACAAGGGTGACGGCGATGATGCCTTTGCCGCGTTCGCCCAAGGCGGCGCGCTGTTCAGGCATCAGCCGCTTGAAGTAATGCGCAAAGACCCAAAGGATCAGGCCGAGCACCAGTAACATCATCATGGGGTCTGCTCCGAATTCAGGGCCGCAATCGCGTCCAGCTTTGCCAATGTTTCGCGGGCGGTGGCGACATGCAGGTTCTCGACGATCCGCCCGTCCACGACTGCGACACCCTGACCTGTCGCCTGCATTTCGTCAAACGCCGCGATCTGGCGACGGGCAAGATCGACTTCGGCATCCGACGGGGAAAACGCGGTGTTCGCCACATCCAACTGCGCGGGGTGAATAAGTGTCTTGCCGTCAAAACCCATGTCCCGGCCCTGATCGCATTCGACGCGGTGACCTTCATCGTCCTTGAAGGCATTGTAGACGCCGTCGATAATGGCAATTCCATTGGCTTTCGCGGCCAGAACGCACAGGCCCAACCCGGTCATCAGCGGCAACCGGTCCGGGCGAACGCGGGTTTGCAGATCCTTGTTCAGGTCGTTGGTGCCCATCACCATGCATTCCAGCCGCGGATGTGCCGCAATCGCCGCAGCGTTCAGCATCGCGCCGGGGGTTTCCATCATCGCCCACAATGGGATGTCGCCGGTGATCTTTGCCAGCGCGTCCAGATCGGCGGGGCTGCCGACCTTTGGCAACAATATCGCATCGCACGGCATGTCAGCCGCAGCACGGGCATCGTCAGCCCCCCATTCCGTGTCCAGCCCGTTTATCCGGATCACCTTATAGCGGGTGCCATATCCGCCATCATTCAAAGCATGCGCAAGCGTGTTGCGGGCGGCGATTTTTTCTTCGGGGATGACGGCGTCTTCCAGATCAAAGATAATCGCATCCGCAGGCAACCCCCGTGCCTTGTCCAAGGCGCGATCTTTCGAGCCGGGGATGTACAAGACAGATCGCAAGGGGCGCAGAATTTTTGACATGACGCAAATCTCCAAGAAATATTGTTGCGCGCAGGTCTGCATTTTTGGCTGAAAACTTCAAGGACAAACCTGCCGCAGTGCAGCGAAACGTGCGAGGGGGCGGGGTCTGGAATAATGCTTAACGCAAACTTCAGACATCTCAAGCACGGTGATCGCGGAAAAGGGCGACCAGCGCAGGCGGTTCGACCTGCAACGGGACCAAGTGAGGGGACGCTGAAATGCCGCATATTCGGAAAGTCATGCAATTGGCCGCGCTGACGGCCGCCGCCGCCATTGTCATTGCGGCAACCCAAGATGTTTCTGCAGGTCAGCAAACTGCGTCAGCCTGCGCAGGTCGCGTGGAACAGGCGCGCGTCGCTCCGGGTCGGGCCAGCCCACACCAGATCCCCTTTTCGGGTTCTTGGCACCGCAACAGGGCACCATGAGAAATACGCACTGCAAGTTCACGTTAGGCATCGCGAAAGACAGAACTGAAAGGTCGAGCAGTATCTTGCGCATTTGCCGTGAAGCTATGTCATAGATTAATTTCAGTTGAAAAAAGCCAAAATCGGACGGAACAGAAAAGTGGATCAACCGTTATCGTCACGACCGGGTGATCAACGCCCGGAAGAAAAAGGAATATCATCATGAAACGTTTTCTTGGTACAACCGCCATCCTTCTGACAATGTCCGGCGCAGCGTATGCCGCGGCACATTCTTCCAGCTTTGGAACTGTCACAGCAGAACCCACGGACTTTTTCGCATCCGACCTGATCGGCATGCGCATCTATAACTCCGAGACCGAAGTTGATGCGAACATGACAATCGCCGACGAAGGCGAAAAAGAATGGGATGACATCGGCGAAATCAACGACATCATCGTCGGCGCAGACGGCCAGGTCAAGGCAGTCATCTTGGGCGTTGGCGGCTTTTTGGGCCTTGGCGAACGTGATGTCAGCGTCAGCATGGACGCGATCAAAGTTGTTCGCGAAGAAGGCGACAGCGACGACCGTTTTCTGGTTGTGACCACAACCAAAGAGATGCTGGAACAGGCACCTGAATTCGACCGCGACATGGACGAAGAGATGGAAGAGGCTGCCGAAGCCGCTGAAGTGAAGACCGAAGAAGCCGTTGAAGCAGCAGAAGTGAAAACCGAAGAAGTTGCCGAAACAGCTGAAGTGAAAACCGACGAAGCGGCAGCAGCCACAACTGCAGCCGTCGGAGCAGCCGCCACGCAGATGGAGCGCGAAATGATGATGCGCCCTGCGGTCACACGTGATGGCTATGCGGACATCGAGTGGACAGAATTGACTGCCGATGATCTGGAAGGCGCACGTCTTTACGGCCCGAACGACGAAGATGTAGGCGAAATCGACGAGCTGATCGTCGACGACAGCGGCAAGATCACGCATGTCCTGGCCGACATCGGCGGTTTCCTGGGCATGGGCGAGCACACGGTCAAGCTTGCTTTTGAAGAACTGCAACTGATCCGCAACGAAGATGGCAGCGACCTGCGCATCTATGTAGACAGCACCGAAGACAAGCTGGAAACCCTGCCAGAATACGAAGATTGATCTTCTTGTTCTAGGTAGTTCTATAGTGGGCCTCCCGAAACGGGGGCCCATTTTTCATTTCTGCAGGCCAAGACTCTGCTGCAGCAAACGCACAACTTGCGCGCCGCGGGGCATTTCGCTATCTGCTGCTCAATCGCAACCTTGTCGGAGAATACCACATGGCCAGACCCAAAATCGCGCTTATCGGCGCAGGGCAGATCGGGGGCACTCTTGCCCATCTCGCAGCAATCAAGGAATTGGGCGACGTCGTCCTGTTCGACATCGCCGAAGGTGTCCCGCAGGGCAAGGCGCTCGATATTGCTGAATCTGGCCCGTCGGCAAAGTTTGACGCGACGATGACCGGTGCCAACGACTATGCCGATATCGCCGGCGCAGATGTCTGCATCGTGACAGCCGGTGTTGCCCGCAAACCCGGGATGAGCCGCGATGACCTGTTGGGCATCAACCTGAAAGTCATGAAATCGGTCGGCGAGGGCATCGCGCGACACGCACCCGACGCCTTCGTGATCTGCATTACCAACCCGCTGGACGCGATGGTTTGGGCATTGCGCGAATTTTCTGGCTTGCCCCACAACATGGTGTGCGGCATGGCCGGTGTTTTGGATTCCGCGCGTTTCCGGCATTTCCTGGCCGCGGAATTCGACGTCTCGATGCGGGACGTCACCGCGTTTGTTCTGGGTGGCCATGGTGACACGATGGTACCACTGACGCGGTATTCGACCGTCGCCGGTATCCCGTTGCCAGATCTGGTGCAAATGGGCTGGACGACGCAGGAAAAACTCGACGCAATCGTTCAGCGAACCCGCGACGGCGGTGCCGAAATTGTGGGCCTGCTGAAAACGGGGTCGGCTTTCTACGCCCCTGCGACATCCGCAATCGAGATGGCGGAAAGCTATCTGAAAGATCAAAAACGCGTGCTGCCGTGCGCCGCATATGTTGACGGTGCCTATGGCTTAAAGGGCTTTTACGTCGGTGTACCGACAGTGATCGGCGCGGGCGGCATAGAGCGCATCGTCGAGATATCAATGAACAAGGACGAGCAGTCCATGTTCGACAATTCTGTTAACGCCGTCAAAGGCTTGGTTGAGGCGTGCAAGTCGATCGACAGCTCACTGACCTGATCTGAAAGACGCAGCGGCCCAAGGTGGACATCAGGCGAGCCCTGTCTGTTTTCCATGGCCGCTGCACACGTGCTGCAAATCGGGAAATGGCCTTGCAACCTTAACAGCATCGACCTTACCGTCGCAGGCAGCTTTGCTGCGTCTGCGCTGCCAAAAGTTGTTCTTTGGAGAGTTAGAATTGATTGCCAAAAGTCATTCCTTAGCAAAACTGGCTTAGCAAACGCGCACACCATCCCAACATATTT
>JBFGFW010000277.1:0-4019 GCA_041579395.1 Sulfitobacter sp. | reverse complement strand
GCTAGGGTATCCGTGACGCTTTGGGCTGAACAATCGCCTGTCTGTAGAGGTGCCAGGTTGCGTGCCCAAGAATGGGAAAAACAAATATCAGCCCGACGAAAAGCGTCAGGATGCCCAACCCCAACATGCCAACCACAATCGCTCCCCAAAGGGCGACCGCAAAGGGATTGCGCAGCGTGACCTGTACCGAAGTGACGACGGCAGTCGGCAAACCTACATGGCGGTCAAGAAGAAGCGGAAAAGAGACCACGCTGATCGCCAGCACGATTACCGCGAACGCAAAGCCGATCAACAGGCCCACAATCAGCATGACCCAACCCTCAAATGTCGTGAAAATATCTGTCAGAAAAATAGCTGCCGAAAGCGGCGGTTCGGGGCCCAGTGTCAGTTCATAAAGCCAATAGGCGAAAAGCATCCACATGACAAAGATAGCGAATAAGTAAGCGCCCAAAACGACGATGGGAATGAGTGATGGCGATTGAAGCACGCGGAATGCGTCGCTCCACCGTGTTTCCAACCCCGCTTCTCGCCGACGGCTCAGCTCGTAAAGGCCGATGGCAAAGATCGGGCCAAGCAGGGCAAATCCAGAAACCAGCGGGAAGACTAGTGGCAATAGATCCTGATTGGCCGCGAACCACGTCAAAAGCAGGCCGATGATCGGATAGACCAACACGATAAAGATAACATCTGTTCGCATGGCCAGAAAGTCGTCATAGCCCTTGCGCAGTGCAAGTGTCAGATCGCTGGCATGCAATTCCCTGATTTTAATCGGGACTTCGTCCGCATTTCCCAAATCCTTGACGCCATCGCTAAGGTAGTGGGCACTGCCTTTGAAGACGCGTGCAAAGAAAGACACTGGGTTACCGATCGTTTTAACCATGGCCCTTCCTCCCGAATGGAAGTTGTTTTGGCACGAATTTTAAAGATTATCGGCGTCAAAACATGCTGTTACTATAACAGAAAAAGGGGTCAGAGCGCTATGGTTGCGCTGTTGTCACGCAAATTTGTTTGGCTGAAGGTAAATCTCATGAGGTTAGAACCGTTTTCCGTTCACTAGCTCGATACTAGGCCAAAGGTCATATACTGGGCGCGATGATCTATGCGCGGGCTCGGTCGTAACTGCCAAGTGCGGAGTGAACCTTGCGAGCACGACGCATCGAGATCAGCGGCAAGACCCCCCCGGTGTTTGCCGCCTGGATCCGCCGCGGACGGGTGGACCCCATGCGCGCAGGGACACATCGGCAATCGCATCTGGACGGCGCGCTGTTGAAGATCAACAGTGAACCGCGCCGCCGATCTGGCCAAGCGGATCAGTCCCGGCGCAGGGATGTCCGAAACTGAGGCTGCTTGAGCTGGTCTGACAGTCTTTGAAACCTGGATCTGAATACGGCGGTTTGCCTATCCCAAAGCGATGCGGCAAGTAACACCGTCAAAACACGCCCATGCTCAGCCCTGCGCCCATCGCTGCGCCAAGATTTCGGCAAAGTGCCAGCTGATCTTCGGGAATCGTCTTTTCGGCCAGGATTTCCTCGGGGGTCTGCGCGTGGGTGCAGATGATGAGAGGAGGTTGCACTTCCTTGAGCCGCCAACCCGTTGCAATGCGCGCCGTCTGACGCGCGGCGTTTTCCCCATCCGAGCCGGCGCATACCATCTGCGCATAGGGGTGCCCCTCGATTTTCCCGAGGACCGGATAATAGCACCGGTCATAGAAATCCTTCATTACGCCAGCAATCGCGGCCAGATTTTCCGGGGCGCAAAAGATATAACCATCTGCATTTAAAAGATCTTCTGGCCCGGCCTTTTCCGCGGTCTTGAGGTTCGTCGTCACCTCTTCGCGCGCGGCTGCATAGGCCGCTTCCGCCATCTGCCTGCTGCCGCCCGTCTTGGAATGATAAACGATCAAAAGCTTTGCCATAGTTCAATATTCTAAGGCATCGGTAGACGTAAGTATATCGCCGACCACGCGCCGACACAGTACGTAAAGGCGAAAACCTGTTCTGCGTGGTCAGATGAAGTATATGTGGTTCTACCCCACCAAATTGCAGTGTAAATAATCACAGCTAAGAAGGGCAGGGCGGCCATTTCGTGCCACGGGATGGCAAGTCGGGGCCGATCCTGTCGTTTCTGGACGTCTGCAAAATTCATCCGTCTGGCCGCCGCATTCACTGCTCGCGAAAGGCACGGGTCATGCTGTCGACAATCGGCTTTGCAAGGTATTGCACAAAGGTCCGTTCTGCGGTCTGGATCATGATCTGCGCCGGCATGCCGGGTGTCGGGGAAAACTGACCGACGCGGCGAATTTCATCAACAGAAAGCGAAATTCGCGCGACATAAACCTCTGCCGGTATGCCTGTCGATGTGTCGGTGATCGAATCTGCCGAAACATAGAAAACCTCTCCGTTCAGGACCGGAGTCGTGCGCTGGTTCAAGGCCGTAAGGCGCACTGTCGAAGGTTGGCCGGTGCGAACACTGTCGATATCGTTGCGTGGAATCTGCACTTCGATTATCAACGGCTCGCTCTCGGGGAGGATCTCAAGAATGGGCCGACCGCTTTCTACCACACCTCCGGATGTGTGATAATGAAGCCGCACGACCGTGCCGGAAACGGGGGCAAGCACATCGGCGCGCTCGCGGATGTTCACGGCTGTCCGGGCCTGTTCGCGAACCCCATCCAGTTCGCTTTGGATCGTTTGCAGATTATCAAGGGCGGTTTGTCCGTAGCGCCCAAGTGTTTGCGCGATCTGTTGTTCGTACTTCATGCTGATCTGGGCGATTTCATCGACTTCAGCTTCGATCCGCCCAATCTGACCCTCTGCCTCGATCAATGTCAGCTGGACTGATGCCACGTCGGATTGCCGGACCAGGCCGCGAACAAGCAAAGTCTTCTTGTCTTCCATCTGGCTTTCCAAGATCGCCAGTTGCCGGTATTGCGCATCACGCTGAGTGCGATAGCCGGTGGCGCGGATAGCAAGTGCTTCGATATTGCGTTGCAAAAGACCAATGTCGTTCTTGAGGGCTGTTTCAGCCACCTGAAAGGCGATCATTTGGCCATCCAGGATTGCAGCGATTTCATTGTCGGCGCGGGCCGCCGTCAGATGGGCTGGAAACTCAAGCATCTCTTTGCGTTGGTACTGGGCCAGCAGACGCGCCTCTGTTGCTTCAAGGCGGGCTTGGCGGAGGGCGAATTCGCGTTCGCTGTTTGCGGCAGCGGTTTGATCAAGTCGTAACAAAACTTGGCCCGCGCGCACATGGTCGCCTTCGCGAACGTTGATCTCTTGGATGATCCCGCCTTCCAAGTGCTGCACGATTTTGTTTTGGCCGGTCGCAACGAAACTCCCCTGCGCGATGACGGCTGCGGCAAGCGGTGCTTTGAACGCCCAGATGCCAAAGCCGCCAAAGGCGACAACCATCAGGAAAAAGCTGACAAGGACATGCCATTTGATCGAACGCGGGACGGCTGCGTACCATTCGGGTTCGGTGGTGTTGACTGTGGCAAGGGTCATTTGTTCACCTGCTTGGGCGCTTTGCGCCCGGCCAGCTTTTCAAGGACCGCCTGGCGTTCACCAAACATCTGGATGGTGCCGTCCGCAAGCAGCATGATCTTGTTGACCGAGCTGAGAAGTGAAGGTTTCTGGGTAATCACCACGACCGTAATCTTGTTTTCCTGCGCATGCTTCACCGCGCGCGCCAGTGCCTTGTCGCCGTTGGTATCAAGATTTGAATTGGGTTCATCCAGCACCACAAACCGCGGATCACCGAAGAAAGCGCGCGCAAGGGCGATCCGTTGTTTCTGTCCGCCAGACAGCGGTGATCCGTCTGCCGCGACAATGGTCTCATAGCCCTGCGGCAGATTGGCGATCATCTCGTGAACGTCCGCAAGGCTGGCCGCCTTGAAGATATCTGCATCGGTGGCATCTTCGCGCATCCGGCCGATGTTCTGTTTGATCGTGCCGGGAAACAGCTGAACATCTTGCGGCAGATAGCCGATGTTTTCGCCCAACTGGCGCGGGTCCCAGTTC
>JBFGFW010000276.1:0-4025 GCA_041579395.1 Sulfitobacter sp. | reverse complement strand
GCCCTTGCGCAGCTGACATGCGTCAAGAAGCTGGCGATCGTTCCGGGTGCCGGCCATTTGTTTGAAGAGCCGGGCACATTGGATATGGCCATCAACCACGCTGAAATCTGGTTCGGAACGCATCTTCGCACCGACATGCCCCCACGGCCAAAGCCGTCAGCGCCACCCAGGACCGGCCCGGCACCTGCCATCCTTAGGGATGCCGCAGAACCCCTGCCCCAAATTAATGATCCGGATTTCGCCAAGGCCTTCGACAGGTTCGGATCAAAACGTGTCGTGCTATTGGGCGAAGCGTCACACGGCACGTCGGAGTTCTACCGCGCGCGGGCCGCGATCACCCGGCGGCTGATTGAAGAACACGGCTTTTCGATTGTCGCGGTCGAAGCCGACTGGCCCGACGCCGCAGCCGTTGACCGCTACATCCGCGGCAAATCAACGGCCCCCATGAAACCGCAGCCGTTCGCGCGCTTTCCCACGTGGATGTGGCGCAATGTCGAATTCGATGTTTTCTCCCGCTATTTGCAGCAGCACAATCGCACCCGAACAGCCGATGAGCGCGTCGCTTTCTACGGTCTTGATCTTTACAATATGAACGCGTCGATTGCGTCGGTTCTGGCCTATCTTGACGGCGTGGATGCAGCAGCGGCGAATGTGGCCCGATCGCGCTATGCTTGTCTGTCGGCGTGGTCACATGACCCCGCAGCTTACGGCCGCGCGGCACTGACGCCGGGATTTTCCCTGTGTGAAAAGCCGGTCACGCAAATTCTGGTCGACCTGCTGAAAAAGCAACTGGACTATGCTGCGAAGGATGGGGACCAGTTCTTTGACGCCGCGCAGAATGCACGGTTGGTCGCCAATGCCGAGCGGTATTACCGGGTAATGTATTACGGCTCGCAATTGTCGTGGAACCTGCGCGACCGGCATATGTTCCAGACGTTGCACCAGATACTGGCCCATGCTGGACCGGACAAAAAGGCCGTGGTCTGGGCGCATAATTCCCACATCGGAGATGCGCGATTTACCGATATGGGCCGCGCCCGTGGCGAGTTGAACATCGGTCAGCTGTGCCGCGAGGAATACGGCGATACCGCCGCCTTGATCGGGTTTGGAACTGCGTCGGGCACCGTTGCGGCCGCCTCTGAATGGGATGCCCCGATGGAGACCAAGATCATCCGCCCGCCCCTTGCTGAAAGCTATGAAGCGCTTTGCAACGGGGTCGATCTTGAGCGTTTCCTGTGGGATTTCAAACTCAAGAAATCCGAGCAACTTCGCCAACTGCTGATGCAGCCAAGGTTGCAGCGCTATATCGGCGTGATTTACCGGCCCGACACCGAACGCGCGAGCCACTACAGCTATGCCACCCTGCCCCGGCAATACGACGCCTTTGTCTGGTTTGACCAAACACAGGCCGTGACGCCGCTGCCCACTTTGACAAACACCACGGAGGACGAAACCTATCCGTTTGGCTTGTGACAAGGGGCCATCCAGACCTGCCCTGACCACGCAGGACATCGACAGTGCAGCCGACGCGGACCCGTTCGCAAATGCAGACAAGGCCGCCTGCGGTGACAAACCACGAAAGGAACGCAGCATGGTAAAAGACAAAAACAAGATTGATCCCGCCACCAAAGATCTCGCACCGGATGCCTCGGACGCACCGCCATCCGATCTTGAAGCGGAGCTGGCAGAGCTTACCGATAAGTGGAAGCGCGCGATGGCCGACGCCGAAAACGCCCGCAAGCGCGCAAACGCGGCCCATCAGGACGGGCGCGAGCATGGCGTTGCGTTAGCAGTGGGCGCGTTTGCGCCGGTCTTCGATGACATCTCGCTTGCGATCCAGGCCGCACACGCCGACCCCGATGTGGATTCACCCCGGATCGTTGCGCTTTTGGCAGGCCTGAACAGCATCAAGACGGCGTTCGAGGCCGCATTGAAGGCCCTTGGCGTCCGGCAGATTGCCCCACTCAACACGCCCTTCGATCCGGTGCTGCACGAAGCGACGCAACTGGAGGAGACGGATGAGGCCAAGCCCGGTGAGGTTCTTGTCTTGCACCGCCCCGGCTTTGCCTTGGGGCAGCGGCTGATCCGTCCAGCGCATGTGACCGTCAGCGCAAGCCCAAGCAAACCGTCCAAGGATTGATTGGGGAACTGGTTCAGGTTTTTTCCTTCGTCAAAAGCGATGCGGTCGTGCGGTTGTGCGAGTTGGGAATGAAGCGCCCGCCCCCCTTTTGCGTGGGCGGCCAACACCTGCCAGCGCCGCCATTTGGCGCGGACACGCAAACAAGCGCGCGCAAACTGATCACTATCAGTCAAGTGTCTGGCGAAATCGTAACAGGGCCACACCGGCATAAACAGCCGCGAAAAGCAGCAGGACGTTCAGCGAACCAGAGACAGCCGCATAATCCGCCCCTTTCAGCATCACGGCCCGGACCAAGCGCAGAAAATGCGTCAACGGGAATGCCTCTCCGATGATCTGCGCCCAGACTGGCATGCCTCTGTACGGGAACATGAACCCCGACAATAGCAGCGAAGGCAGAAAGAAAAAGAACGTCAGCTGCATCGCCTGCATTTGCGTGCGCGAGAACGTGGATATCGTGTAGCCCAGAAAGACCAGCGCCAGTACGAATATGAAAACACCGGACAAAAGCAACGCGATACTGCCGACAAAAGGAACGCTGAACACAAAATGCGCGGCGGCCATAACCAGAACGACCTGAACCGCACCGACCCCGAGATATGGCAGGATCTTTCCCAACATGATCTCGACCGAGGTAGCGGGCATCGCAAGCAGGTTTTCCATCGTGCCCAGTTCAATTTCACGGGTCAGGGCGATGGATGTCATCATCACCATGGTCATCTGCAAGATCACCCCCAAAAGACCCGGCACGATGTTGTAGCGGGCAATGCCCTCGGGATTGTAGCGGCGGTGCACGACGACCTCCAAGGCGGCTGCCGATGCCTGCCGCGCCTGCGCCTCCGAACTCAGCCCGCGCAACAGGGCGTGGGACGCGACCGTGCCCAAGGTCGAGATCGCCCCGGACGCAACGAACGGATCGGTGGCGTCCGCCTCGACCAGTATTTGCGGATGATCACCGCGCAGGACGCGGCGCGCGAAATCCGATGGGATGGTCACCACAAAGGAAACGGTGCCGTTTTCGATCAGGGCTTCCGCCTCGGCGCGGGTCGCCACGACATGGTCGAACTTATAGTAATTCGTCACCTCAAGCGCCGTGACCATCGCCCGGGTAAAGTGATCATGGCTGGTCGTGACCAAAGCCGCTGGCAGGTGCTTGGGATCGCTGTTGATTGCAAAACCGAACAGCACCAACTGCATCAGGGGCACGCCAAGCATCATCGCAAAGGTAACGCGGTCCCGGCGCATCTGGATGAATTCCTTGGTCAAAATAGCCAGCAGCCTGGTCAGCGACAGCACACGGGTCATGCCCTGCTTTCCTGCGACGTTGTCATGAGCTGCACAAACACATCTTCAAGGCTTGTGTCATCGTCACGCACGCTCAGGTTCAGCCCCAAGGTGGCCTTGCCGACTGCGGCTTTCAGCGCAAAGCGGTCGCGTCCGACCACCCGAAAGACCGCCCCGAATGGAGCCACCTGATCCACGCCTTGCAGTCTGACCAGCCGTTCAGCCGCGACTTCGGCATCGGGCCCTTCCAGCAGGACCGTGGTGAGGTGCGCGTTCTTGATGACTTCAGCCACCGTGCCGCCCGTCAAAAGCCTTCCTTGCGAAATATAGTTGATCCGGTGGCACCGTTCGGCCTCGTCCATGTAATGCGTCGAGACCAGCACCGTGATGCCATCAGCGGCGATCATGTGGATCTGATCCCAGAATTCGCGGCGCGCCTTAGGATCGACGCCCGCCGTCGGCTCATCAAGCAGAAGCAGGCGCGGTTTATGCATGATGCACGCCGCCAACGCCAACCGTTGCTTCCAGCCACCCGACAGTTTTCCGGCCAACTGCTTGCGCCGTTCCGTTAAGCCAAGCCGTTCAAGCGTGGCGTTGACTTGGC
>JBFGFW010000275.1:0-4046 GCA_041579395.1 Sulfitobacter sp. | reverse complement strand
GCGCTTGATTAACCTTCGGAAATCGTGTGGTTTCATAGGACTCTCCGCATCACCAAAGAAAGCAATATTGGCCGTTTTTGTCAGAACGAAGGCCGACCAACACGAATTGCGGACACTACTTTTTGTTTTGCTTTAATAACGCGCACCAAGTCTGTTTGCTTGCTATACTAAATCGAGCAGATGATAGGGTCGTCTTGAATCAATTCTGCGACATCACCCCTTTTGGCAGGAATTTGAGACAAAATGGCGCGAAAAACCACGAAAACCGTCGCAAAAGGCAATCCCAATGCTCTGCGCTCAACCGTCGCCAATAAAAAAGCGACGGCAAAAGCGGACGTTGCGGTGCCTGCGCCCGTACCGGTTGTCGGGTTGGGTGCGTCTGCTGGTGGGTTGCAGGCCTATAGCACCTTTCTGGATGCGACCCCGCCCGATATGGGTGCCGCGCTTGTGCTGGTCCATCACGTTGATCCGCATCACAAAAGCCTCATGGCGGATCTGCTTGCAAAACATACGAAGATGCCCGTGGTGCTGGCGGAAGACCAGTGCGTCGTCCAGGCCGACCATGTCTATGTCATTCCCCCAAATAAGTATCTGGTGATCCAAAAAGGGGTATTGCACCTGTCAGAGCCGACCGACCGTCGCGGCACGCGCATGCCGATCGACTTGTTTTTGCGCTCATTGGCGAAAGACCTAGGTGAAAATGCGATCGCGGTCATCTTGTCGGGGACCGGCAGCGATGGTTCTGCGGCCATTCGCGAGGTGAAAGAGCGCGGCGGCATCGTACTGGTACAGGATCCCGCCGAAGCACAGCACGACGGCATGCCGCGCAGCGCAATGGCGACCGGTGCCGCGGATCATGTTGTCAAGATTTCACAGATGCCCACGATCATCGCCAATTACCTCCGACATCCCTTTGTCCAAAAAGGCACACCGAAAAAGGTACTTGGGGAAAACGCAAAGGAATCCCTGAACCAGATCATTGCAGAACTCAAAGCGCATTCGCCGATCAATTTCGATTTGTACAAGGATGGCACCTTGCTGCGCCGGATCGAACGGCGGATGGCGCTGCGACACATGGAAAATTCGGTCGACTACCTGGCGCTTCTCAAGGATTCACCCGATGAGGCGCAAAATCTCTGTGCCGATCTGCTGATCAGCGTCACGTCTTTTTTCAGGGACAAGGAAGCCTTTGAATTTCTGGAAAAATCACTTCTTGACGATCTGGTAAAATCCCATGAATCGGGACAGCCGTTGCGGATATGGGTACCCGGATGCGCCACGGGGGAAGAAGCGTATTCACTGGCGATCCTCGTGATAGAAAAAATATCGACGCTTCGAAAAGACGTGAAGCTGCAAATTTTCGCGTCGGATGTCGATGAACGGGCACTGACGGTCGCGCGCAATGGCGTTTATCCCGATTCGATTGCCGAAGATATCACTGCGGCGCGGCTAAAGCGTTTCTTCATCAAGGAAGACCACAGTTATCGGGTAAGGCCGGAATTGCGCGATGCCGTCGTCTTTGCCAGCCAGAACATCCTGTCCGATGCTCCTTTTTCCAAGCTGGACCTCATCTCGTGCCGTAATTTGATGATCTATCTGACGCCGGAAGCGCAGGAACGTGTCATCCAGATTTTCCACTTCGCACTTAACGACAGCGGAATTTTGTTTCTCGGCATGTCCGAGACCACAGGCAGCTACGAGGCCTTGTTTCAGCCGCTGTCGAAGAAGTACCGTCTTTATAAACGTGTGGGGAACACACGCAGCCGCATGTTCGACTTCCCCATTGCACTTCGCCCCGTCTCGAATGCAGGGTTCCATCCAGCGCGCAGCCAGCTTCATGCCGACGCGAACAAGCTGGCGCATCTGACGCAGAACCTGCTTGTCGAACATTATTCCCCGGCAGCCGTCTTGGTGAATGCCCAGGCCGAAGCGCTTTATTTTGAGGGACCGACGGACAAATATCTCAGGCTGCCAAAAGGCGAAACGAGCCGTGATCTATTGGCTATGGCACGGCAAGGGCTTCGTGCCCGCCTGAGCAGCGCCATTCGGTCCTCCCGGCACGAAGACAAGGAGGTGACTGAAACCGCCACGATCACCCGCGACGGCGAAAGGCTTTCGGTGACGATCCAGGTGCATCCGGTGACGATGGACGGTGCCGGTCTGTTCCTAGTCACCTTCGCTGACCAGCCCAAGGCGCTGACTGTCCCGGAACAGGATGTCTGGGACGGTGCCGCCACCCGCCAGCTTGAACAAGAGCTTGAAACCACGCGCGCAGATCTGCGCACCACGATCCGCGACTATGAGCAATCAACCGAAGAGCTGAAGGCGGTCAACGAAGAAGCCATGTCGATGAACGAAGAGTTCCAATCGACGAACGAAGAGCTTGAGACATCCAAGGAAGAGCTGCAATCGCTGAACGAAGAGCTGACGACCCTGAATTCCCAACTTCAGCAAAAGATCGACGATGAACGCCGGATGTCGGATGACCTGAACAACCTGCTGTCAAGTTCGGGCATCGCGACGTTGTTTCTGGACAAGGATTTCAAGATCATGCGCTTCACCCCCGCGACGCGCGAGTTGTTCAATCTGATCAGCAAGGATATCGGACGATCCTTCAGCGACATCACCGGCAAGGTCAATGACCCGGACCTGCTCAAGGATGCCGCAAAGGTTCTGGAAACGCTTGTGCCATCGGAACACGAAGTCGAAAGCGACAATGGCCGATGGTTCATCCGCCGTATATTGCCGTATCGCACGCAAGCCAGACAAATCGACGGCGTGGTTTTGACATTTTCGGATGTGTCAGACCTCAAGATCCTCGAGCGTGAATCCGCATCCGCAAAAGGTTACGCCGAAGGCATCGTCAACACGCTGCACGAGCCGCTGCTTGTCCTTGACAGTAAGTTGACCATCATGTCGGCGAGCCAGTCGTTCCAAAAGTTGTTCGCGACAACCGATGCTGAATTGGTCGGAAAGAATTTGTTTTCAATACAGAAACAGCAATGGGACGCCCCGCAACTGCGAAACCTGTTGAAAGATGTTTTGTCGAAGCAGGAAGCGGTAGAAGAGTTTGATCTTTCGTTGAAGGTCGGTGAAATCGGGCAAAGGGATATTGTCTTGAATGCGCGCAAGATCGAAGACGGACCCAATGCGCCCGAGCTCATATTGCTGGCGATGGAAGATGTCACCGAGCGGAATCAGGCGCAACAGGCCATTCTGGACCGTGAAACAAGACTAAGCGCGATCCTCAATGCTGTCCCCGAGGGGATTGTGACAATTGACGAGAATGGCATCGTCGGCAGTTTCAGCCCCGGTGCAGAGGAAACGTTTGGCTACAGCGCCGACGAGGTGATCGGGCAGAATATCAAGATGCTGATGCCCGAACCCGAGCGCAGCAAACATGACAGCTATTTGGAAAACTACCGTAAAACCGGCGAAAAGAAGGTTATCGGCATCGGCCGGGAAATGCGCGCACAGCGCAAAGATGGCTCTTTGATGCCGGTTTGGCTGACAGTTTCCGAACTTGAACTGGACGGTAGCCGCTATTTTCTGGGCTTTGTGCACGATATGACCGAAGACAAGAAACGGCAGGTCGAACTGCAGCGCGCTCAAAAGATGGAAGCCGTCGGACAATTGACTGGCGGTCTGGCGCATGATTTCAACAACCTGCTGACCGTGATCATCGGCAATCTCGAACTTTTGGAAATGCGCACCCAGGATCCCAAGCTGCACGAACTGCTGCACGAGGCACTTGAGGCGTCAAACATCGGCGCGGCAGTGACCAGCCAACTGTTGTCATTCTCGAAAAGTCAGGATCTTGCACCGGAAAAGGTTGCCTTGAATGATCATGTAAAGACCATGTTGCCCATCCTGAAACTCACCTTGAATGAACAGATCACCATCAAGACCAATTTGTCCTGCGATCTTTCGACGACGGTTGCAGATCCGGGCCAGATCGAAAGCGTCATTCTGAACCTCGCAATCAATGCACGCGACGCGATGCCTGACGGCGGAACCCTGACGGTGGGGACCCGCAATGTAGTACT
>JBFGFW010000274.1:0-4053 GCA_041579395.1 Sulfitobacter sp. | reverse complement strand
GGCCAAGCGATTGGCCCGCGAATTGAAACAATCCGGCAAATGGAAAGGTAACGGTCAGCGACGCGGATACCTGGGCAACGGGCGCGGGCGATACCCGGTAGACGCCCGCGATGCACGCCATTGTCGGGGTGACCGAATTGACCGTGATACCTGCGGGAAAGATCGCTGATCCGTCGATGCTGAGTTTGACGATATCCTCCAGATCAGACGTCCATGACGTGACTGATCCACCCGCGGTGCAAATGTCCCCAGGGGCAACCCGCGCCAGATAGCGTGTCGCGTCGCGTACACCTGCCGTGACCGTCTGATAGGCCCACATCAGTCGGCCTCCTTCGATAATGACGGCAAAAACCAAAAGCAGCATCGGCAGCAGGATGGCGAATTCAACCATCGCGGCACCGGTTTCGTCCTTCAGTGTTCTGAGGAAGGATTGGCGAAGGTCAGTCGCGTTTTGAGTGTGTTTTCTCATTGCGATCACCGATACAACTGGACGATGTCGTGAAATACGCCACCCGTGCCACCACTGCCTGCGCCGCCGCTGCTTGCGATTCCGACCATCTCGGCCCAGATATCAACGGTCGGGGGGGTCGCGCCGTCATCTCCGACAGGTTCGGTCAGAAACAAACGATAGAAGTCTTCGACAGGAACATCCGTCTCGGCCCCATTGATAGGGTTGGCAACGCAGTCAATCGCGGCTGCAATCACGACGCGGCGTTCTGGGTCATTCGATTGATTGTTTGAACAAATCGGGCGACCCGTCTCGGCCCGTCCGGTCAGAATGGCGGCCGAGGGTGATGCCGCTGCGGCGATTTCAGCAAGATAGTATTCATAGCGGGTGGTGGCAGAGCCATGCGGGTCGACGCCACCATAGTTGGCGTTGACGTAATCGACCCTCCCGGCCGCCCAATCTCCGTCACCGAAGCGACCGCAGGTTCCGCCGACAAGGCAGGTGTCACGCGGCAGACCAAGCGTATTGGGTGATATCACTTCGCTGTTGCCGATACATTGGTTGCCGGGGCTGTTGGGAATGATGCCCTTGATGACGTTGGGCGCAGGCGCGTAATCGGGATCGTTCTTTTCGCCGTTCATGATCGCCTTGTAGATATCGAACCTGACGTTAAAGATCGCATCTTCGATACCGACCTTCTGGCCCGGTTCGATGTCCACGCCGCGCTGTGCGAAACATTGGGTGATGCTGCCGATGGCACCAATCAGGCACGCATCCAGGTTCACGCCGTTCTTGCCGGCGCAGGGGCCTTCGGTGTCGACCAAAAATTTGGAGGGATCAAGAAACCCGAAGTCACCCGCACCCCAGCTTGCACCGTTTCCCCCGGATCGCATATTGATCATCATACCCGGTACCAACGGTGTCGAGGGCAGGCAAAACATCAATGGCGTGACATCGCAGGCATATTGGGTAAAGCCCGCAATCGCATAGGCTCTCGCCACGATGTCAGGGGCGGCGGTGTCGGTCAGAGCGTTGAAGGCCGCGCCAAAGGTCAGCCCGACGGTGCTTGGATTAACATCGACGCGAACGAATGCCGCCTGAGCCGGGTCCGTCGTCGTCGCTGTCGTCGCCGCAGTGTCACTTGCGGGCAGATCAGACAGGAAGGTAAGTGTGAAATCCCCCGAACCGGCCAAGGTCTCGGATCCGGAACCAAAGGTCTTGCGATCGGAAATCAGGTTTTCAGCAGCAGCGGTGGCGCGTGTGATTGCGTCCGATTTTCCGTCAAGTTCACCCGCAGCCGCCAGTGCAACCTGATCGGCAAAGGATTGCAGCTCGGTCCGCGTGATCCCGATGCGCCCAAGATCAAAGGACAGGGCGACGATCCCAAAAAGTACGGCGAAAGAGACACCCCATATCGCAAGGATGGCACCGTCTTCTGCCGACATCAGAGCTTTGATTGATTTGGGAAACTGCACGGGTCTATCCTTTGCCTTTCAATCCGTTATTTGATTTCTTGAAGGGTCACGACCGTGCCGCGGCGTACGGTGATCGTATTGGTCGACGACCCCACGGGAACCGGTGACAGATCGCGCATCAGGTCGCTCAGGCGGATCGATTCAAGCGGCGCATCCTCTGATTCTTCAAGCGTGCGCAAAGTCAGGCTCAGCGTGCCGGCCTGCTGGGCAAGCGCCAGCCTTTGGCCCTGTTCGGGCGTCACCTCAACCGTCACGGTCCGCGCGATTTCAGGAGAATCCGTTTGTTCGTTTGCATCCTGGTCCACGCCGATCACGCGAATTCTTTGCAATATAGTGACCGCGCGAAGGGCTTCGTTCCGGCCTTGCGTCAACAAGACGTCTACAAAGTCGCCCGGGGTAACAAAGCCCCCGACGGCGGTTTCAGCGGTGACCTTGATCGCCATCGCGCGGTGGTCCGCCTTGATCGACTGTACGATCGTCACCTTCTCGCCAAAATCCGAAACCTTGGCGACCAGGATCAGTTCGCCCTGGGCAATGGGTCTGCGCGCGCGGCGTGCCGGTTCACCGGATTCGGGCAGCAGCGCGCTGTAATCTGTGAAGGTTCCCGTCGGCGCCGCATCTTTGGGCCAATCGATCGTGGTCAGCATTCTGGCCTCAATCGCCTGACCATAGGCGATGTCGCTCGCAGCGACGACTACCTTAACAAGTGCGGATTCTGTACCCGTCTGAGGTGCCGTCGGCCTTGCTTCAAGAAGATCACGGGCGACATAGGCGGACCCGCCAGCCACGGCAAACCCCACGACCACTGTAAGTACTGAACTGAAACGCATGGGATTTCCTTTCGAGGTTTTTGGTGAACAAGAGCGGGCGTAGTCAGTTGGGCATTTTTGCGCCGACGACACTCATGGAATTAGAGATTTCCGCGCCGAGCAGGGTGAAAGCGCTGGCTCCTAGAACGATGGCCAGGGCAATCGCCAGACCGTATTCCACCAGCGTTACACCGTCGTCGTTTCTGACAATTCGCGATCGGCCAAGGTTGGAAAAGATTTTCATGGCATGGCTCTTTCGAAGAGTTTTCGAAATCCGGCCTTTTCGTGCCGCATGTTAGGGTTCTGCTGCTGAACGAATATGTCACCGGGCAGTTTCGGTATGTCGTGACCGCAAGCCAGCGATCACGACGCTTTGAAAGAGCACAAACATTGTCGTCCTGCGTTTGCCGATCAGCCAGGCATCGCGGTCCCGGCGGCACCCATCGCGGCACCAATCTCAGTACCCAAGAGGGTCAGCGCGGCGGTACCCAAACCGACAGCCAGCGCAATTGCGATGCCGTATTCAACAAGTGTGACGCCTTCGTCATTGTGACGCAGACGAAGATAAGTTTTCAAAATATAATCCCGCATATCGAGGTTCCTTTATTCTGGATTGGGACCGCCAAAATGTTCGCCGGTCAAATTCGCTGCCGCCTAAATGACGTCCAGCTTGCCACCAGTTTACGCAGGGGAAATGCAGCCTAACATCACCTCAAAAACAGAATTTTGCATGCTTAGGTTGTTATTTTCCCCGTTTTTGTTGAGTGAATCGAAAAACCCGCGATTAGACGCGGCGCGGGCTGTTCGGATTTCCCGATGATTCTCAAGGGTCAGGTTGACCGTCAGACCGTGGGGCATCAGGGGCGCTGCGACAGGAGAGCTGTCAAAACCGGGCAGGGGGGGGCCGATGAGGACTGCAGCTTAGAAAAACCTATATTGATGCACTGTCGGAACCGTTCCTGGCCAAATCGGCTGCACATCACGCCACGGTCTGAAAGCGGCCGACCTTGATCCCATCGCTGTTGCGGCGAAGCTCACGCGCATCACATCACGGCTACCGGTCTTGAGCTACATCAGTCGGGTACCTACGTTATCGTGGTATCATCCAGACCAGCAACGGCGAAGCCAGTTTCCAACCGTTGGGTTGACGCAACGGTGCGCGACAAGGCGAAGGATCAGTCGAGTAACACTCTTTTTGCGAAACAGGTGCGCCGAAATCTGGCTCTAACGAGGAGTTTTCAAGATGCAAACCAAGTTCAAAAAGGTCCGAACCATGGGCGCGGTCGTCATTGCGATGGCGATGATTGCGCCTGATGCCAAT
>JBFGFW010000273.1:0-4067 GCA_041579395.1 Sulfitobacter sp. | reverse complement strand
TGCTCGTCCTGCGACTGCTCGGGCGATGCCTCTGCCTCTTCGTCGTCCTGATCGTCCTGCCCCGAGCTATCGGGATCCTGCTCCTCTTCGGTGCCTTCTTCCTCGGCTTCGTCCTGATCTTCGTCGGATTGGTCGGGATCGTCGCCCAGCTGATCGCCATACCCCAGATCAAGGATCATTTTGCGGGCGAACCGGGCAAACGCGGCCTGATCGTCCAGCGTGTCGTTCAAAGTCTCAAGCGTCGATCCCGCCTGTTCCTCGATATAGCCGCGCCACAGGTCCATGGCGTTGGCCGCACCGGCGGGCAGCGGGCGGCCCGTGGCCAAATGGCGCACTAGATATCCTGCCGCCGTGGCAAGTGGCACATCGCTGGGCTGCTTGGCCTGATCATAGCCCTTGCGCAGGGAATCGTGCTTGATCTTGGCGTCGATGTTGCTGGCGGTGCCGGGCATGTCGCGCGCGCCCACGGCCTCGCAACGTGCGGTTTCCATAGCCTCGTAAAGTTCGCGGGCCATTTCGCCGCTTGGCAGGTATTTCGAATGGGTCTGGCCGTTGTGATAGCGGCGGTTCAGAGCCAGTGCATCGGCGGTACCGCGTGCCAGCATCACCTCGTCGCGGGTCATGCGGCGGCTGACCTGAGGCAGGCGCATCGCGTCGCCCGACAGACCCGACGGGTCGACCGAATAGCTGACCGTTAGGTCAGGATCATGCGACATCACCTTGGTCGCTTCGGCCAAAGCTTTCTTGAATGCGTCGGCGGGATTGTCTGATGGTTTGCTCATTTCAGGTCTCGCGTCTCGGGATGGGCGTTGGCAAAACTCTCGCAGGTTTGGGCCAGTGTTTCAAACACCTTGCGCGACTGCTTGTCGTTGGCATAGATTACGGCCTCGGTCAGCAGTGCCATGTCATCGCGTTGATCTCGTATCGTCTGCTCAATCTCGGCAGCGCGGGCTGGGTTAAGCCGCAAGGCGATGCGGCGAAACGCGTCGGCCTGTGCAAGATAGTCCGGGTTGCTGTCCAAAAAAGGCGACCGTTTCGCGTAATCGTTGAACCCCAACCAGAATGCCGCACATTGGGCGGCGGGGTAGATCGCCTTGTCTGCCTCGGCCTGCGCGCCATGACCCGCAAGCAGGGCAGCGCACAGGCCAAAGACCGCAAGGACTTTACCCAAGGCTGACCGACGCCGCACTTTCGGGCAGTTCTTCATTGAACAGGCGCTGATAGAACTCGGCAACCGTCTGGCGCTCAAGCTCGTCGCATTTGTTCAGAAATGACAGGCGGAACGCATAGCCGACATTGCGGAAAATCTCGGCGTTTTGGGCCCAGGCGATGACGGTACGCGGCGACATCACAGTGGACAGATCGCCGTTCATGAAGGCAGTGCGCGTCAAATCGGCGACGGTGACCATCTGCTTGATCGTTCTGCGGCCCTTTTCAGTGTTGTAATGCGGGTTCTTGGACAGGACGATGGCGGTTTCCGCGTCGATGGACAGATAGTTCAACGTGGCGACCAGCGACCAGCGGTCCATCTGACCTTGGTTGATCTGCTGGGTGCCGTGGTACAGACCCGTCGTGTCGCCCAAGCCCACAGTGTTAGCCGTCGCGAAAATGCGGAAATAGGGGTGCGGCTCGATCACCTGGTTCTGGTCCAGCAGCGTCAGCTTGCCGTCGACTTCCAGCACACGCTGGATCACGAACATCACGTCGGCGCGGCCCGCGTCATATTCATCGAACACGATCGCGGTCGGATTACGCAAAGCCCAAGGCAGGATTCCTTCTTGGAAATCAGTGACCTGCTTGCCGTCCTTCAACTTGATTGCGTCCTTGCCGATCAGATCGATCCGGCTGATATGGCTGTCAAGGTTGACGCGCACGCAAGGCCAGTTCAGCAGGCTTGCCACCTGTTCGATGTGGGTGGATTTGCCGGTGCCGTGGTACCCTTGGATCATCACGCGGCGGTTATGGCTAAAGCCGGCAAGGATCGCCAACGTGGTGTCCGGGTCGAACTTGTAGGTGCTGTCCAAGGCGGGCACGCGGTCGGTGCGGTCCTCAAAGCCGTGGGCAATCATATCGGTATCGATGCCAAAGACTTCGCGCACGGAGATCTCTCTGGTGGGTTTCGCCTTCAGGTCCAATGAGGTGTCGGCCATGTTCTTGCGTCCTTGTGCTCTTTTCGCGCCCTGCGGGTCAGGGGCGACTTCGCTTGGCAACATATCTTTCTGAACCGCGAGGGAAAGGGCCAATCGGCCCGTGTGACAATGACGCAGCATAGTTTCTGCCGGTCGCATCACCGCTTCTGACGGGTGTCGGTGGTTTATGCCATGCCGGGCTGGCGGCATGGCATGCGGTCGGTCGGGTGTCAGTCCCGGAAATTGCGGCTGCTCTTAAGCTGGTCCCACGCCCAGACGACCTCTTGCAGCTGTTCTTCCTGGCTTCGGTCGCCGCCGTTCATATCGGGGTGCAGCACCTTGATCAGCGCCTTGTAAGCCTGACGCACCTCTGGCTTGGACCAGGTATCCTTGGCCTCGAGGATCTCGATCGCACGCCGTTCGGTCGGGGGAAGGCGGCGGCCCGCGGCAGGTCCTTTGCCGGGGTTTTGCGTGGCATTTTTGCCCAAAACCTGATGTGGATCCTCGATGCCCAGCCGTGCCCATGCGCGGGCTTCGGGGTCGCCCAACGGTTTGGTGGCGCGTTCCCAAACCTTGTCCTTGGACATCTGGGCATTCAGCTCCGCCTCGGTTGTGCCGTCGAAGAAATTCCATTTAAGGTTATATTCGCGCACGTGCTGCTGACAAAACCAGAAATAGTCATCCAGCACGTCGGGCGCTTTGGGCGCGCGGTATTTGCCCGGCTCCTTGCAGCCCGCATGGTCGCAGGTCCTTTTTGATGTCTCGGATGCACCGGACATCCCCCGACGACCGCGGGGGTTCTTCTTTTTTGACGACGACACGGACATGTCGAATCCAAATGGATCTGGCTTGGGCATGATATGGACCTTTCCGACTCAGGCCGGTCAGTTTAGACCTTGCGGCGTAAGATTGAAGGGGGCTGCGCGAAAAAATGTCAGTGACACAAGAAATTGCCGACCGGCTTGAGGCGGCATTTGCCCCGTCGGAATTGCAGGTTGTAGATGACAGCGAAAGCCACCGCGGGCACGCTGGCCACCGCGAAGGCGGCGAAAGCCACTTTAACGTAAAGATGCGGTCGGCCCAGTTCAAGGGGATGAACCGGCTGGCACGCCACCGGGCCGTGCATAACGCATTGGGGCCAGACCTGATCGCGCGCATTCATGCGCTGGCGCTGGATCTGGGCGACTAGCCGTTTGATTTCGTGTCGGCAGTTTTTACGTCGGCAGTTTTTGCGTCGCCGGTCGCGTCAGGCGTGGGTTCCGACACTGTGATACCCTTTGTGATACCCTTTTTTTCTGCGGCAAACGTAGCATCGATTTTCGGATCGCTGACGCCATTGGATTTTTCGGCGGCGATGGGGGCGGATTCTGCGGCAGGCTCCGTCGGGGCGGGCAACAGTTCAGGCGAAAAAGCGTCCATATCTGTCTGGCGGGGGCGGCGAAACACCAGCACGTTGCGCCATTCCGTGGTGGAGCCAGCGAGGCCGACCCGTTCAGTCGAAGGCAAGGTTTCGGCCCGCTGATATTCCCAGCCGTAACCTGAAAGACCGTTCATAAGCTCTTGCAAAGCATGGGAGAAACGTGCTTCTGCGCCTTTGATGTTCTTGCCTTTCAGACCCTTGCTTGGGGCGGGGACGACTTTGTACTCGTAATGCGGCATGGGCTTCCTTTGGGCTGGGGTTGGTCCGCTTCATATCGCATCACGAAAAGCCGTACAATGCGCGGCGGAATCAGGGGCGCGTTACCGTTCGCGGATTGGGATGTGGGGTGAAACCCCACCCTACCGGCTAAGGCCGATCTTGCGCCCGGCGCGGGCGGGATAGGGCAACGCTGCATGCGCGGATTTCATCGCCTGAAGTTTGGCGAGGATTGTCTCTGGCATCGGAGCGACACGGGGGCCCGATTGGTCGACATGCAGGGTCAGCGCCTCTCCGGTGGC
>JBFGFW010000272.1:0-4089 GCA_041579395.1 Sulfitobacter sp. | reverse complement strand
AGCAGCTCGGCGGCGCGGTCTTCGATTTCGGCGAACTGCGGGCTGACTTCTGCCTCCAGCGGAAAACGCCGCAGCAAAGACGCACAAAAAGAGTGGATCGTTTGAATTTTCAAGCCGCCGGGCGTTTCAATTGCGCGGGCAAACAGCGTACGTGCCATACGCAACTTTTCCGGCGTAAAGGCATCGGTGACGCCAAGGTCGGCCAGCGACGCGCGCAAAGCATCGTCTTTCAGCATCGCCCACGCGCCCAGCCGCTTGAACAGACGGTTCTGCATCTCGGATGCGGCGGCCTTGGTATAGGTCAGGCACAGGATATGTTGCGGCTCCACGTCGTTCAGCAGCAAACGCGCGACACGGTCGGTCAGCACGCGCGTTTTGCCAGACCCTGCGTTTGCGCCCAGCCATGTGGACGCGTCTGGCCGGGCCGCGTCAATCTGCGCACGGGTGGCGTCGTCAAAGGGGGCGGTCATGTCAAATCCTTTGGCGTGGGGTCGGTGGTGGCATCCCATTCGCCAAACCGGGCCAACTGATCATAATCCCCGGCGAAATCGGTGGTCTTGACCATTCGGCGCGCGGTAAAGCCTTGATCGTCGGACAAGTAGCTGGCGATCAACTCGTGCAATTTTGCCAAAACCACATGCGGCGGCTCTTCTTCCAACGGCGCGGCGCGTTCAATTGGGGTGCTACCAAGCCCTATATAGGCGGCATGCGCGACGGATGCGGTCCCGATCTGTTCAAACCCGCCCTCTTCGATCATCGCTGCCTCAAGCAGCAGTTGTTTATCAAATGCCTTCTGCTCCGCGACGCTGGGCGGAGTGCCGGTCTTGTAATCGTAAATCAGAATATCGCCGTCGTTTGTCCGATCAATCCGGTCGGCAAACCCGGTCAACGTAAAACCCAGATCCGCAAAAAAATGGCGGCCTTTGGCGGCTCTTTCAAACGCGGCGGGGCTGGAATAGGTCTGGCGCAGGGTCTCGTTCGCGATGAACCAATCGGCGACGCGTTCGATTTTGGCCAGCCACATGATACGTGCAGCGGGCCAGGGGGCTTCGGCGTGCAAGACGTTCGAAGCAGTCTCTAGCAAGTGGGTTTTTGTCAGGTTGGCAGGGTTGGCGGCGACGGATTTGATGAACCGCTCCATAATCTCGTGAACGATGATACCCCGTACAGGCGCATCAGGCGATTGGACCAAGGGGTTCAACGCCCGCAGCTTCAGGCTATGCTTGGCATAAACAGCATAGGGGTCGCGGATCAGGCGTTTGATCTCTGTCACCGACAGCGCATGCGGTCGCGCAGCACGCGGTGGGCGGGGTGATGGCCGGGGTGCGGAAGGTACCCGCGTCACCGTTTCCAGTGCGCGGGCTTGTTGTAACCAGTGATCGCCTCGCTCGATCATCGCGGCCCAGGCAGCATCACCGCCCTGCTGCGGCAGCCCGTTCAGCAGGTTGCCCAGCCGGTTCACCCAACGTGACGGCACGGTTTCCGCTTCGTCCGACCGGATCGCGCGTGTCAGGCACACTTCGGGGGCTGCGATTGATTGCTGGTAATCATGCGCGGACAGCCCAATGCGCCGTTCCGGCAATAACAGACCCGCTTGTAGCCGCATTTGCCGGTTCAACCACGGGTCAGGCGGTGGGGCGGCGGGCCATGTGCCGTCGTTCAGGCCGCCCATGATCACCAGATCGGCTCCTTGCACCCGTGCCTCCATCGTGCCCCAGATCATCACATCGGGGTGGGGTGCATCACGGTCGCGGATTTCGCCCTGCTGCAGCAGCGCACCGACCAGATCGGCATAGTCCGACGCCGACATCTCATTCCCGAACGGTGCGTTGTCGGCCAGATTGTTCATCACAGCCTTGGCTTGTTCACCCGCAGTGCGATGCCAGATTTCACTGTCTGACATGGGGTTTGATCCATCGGCAATCGCGTTTGCCAACGCCAGATGGTCCGTCACCCAATCAGCCAAGGGTTTGGTGGCACCCACCACGACCTGTGTCAGGTGCGTGCCGACCCATGCGGCCCAGATGTCCATCTGATCGGGGTTCTTAGATCTGACAACAGTCTTGCGCGCCAGTTGCAACACACCTTCAGCATCAGGATAGGGCAGCCCATCGCGGCGCAACTGCAGTTCAAGCCGTTGGGTGTTCAATTGGTGGATGTTACGGTCGCCGCCGGTATGGGTCAGCGGATGTTTCAACAGGGTCAGCAACGCCTCTGAATCGAGCTTGCGCAGAAAAAGGTCAGCGACGTGGCGCAAAAACCGTCCGGGCGGGGATAGGTGCAGCGGCAAACCTGCGCTGTCATCCGGCAAGATATTCCAACGGTCCAGCGCCGAAGTAACCTGCCGCGACAGCATGCGATCGGGGGTGATCAGCGCGGCTGTCTGGCCGTCTTCCACGGCCTGGCGCAAGCGCAGCGCGATGGCCAAGGCTTCGGCGCGGGGGGTGGGGGCCTGTATCAGGGTCAGACCCTGCGTCGCTTCCGCGAGGTCGGGCAGCTTCGGTCCTTCGGTCAGCCAAACATGGGTCACGGGCGCAGGGCGCAGCGACAACGACACGAGCGCATTGCGCCCCGGCGACGGCGCGGGCTCCTGCGTCCACGGCGAAACCCGGCGCTGCGTCAGGTCAAGCGCGCGCATCAACTGGCGAAAGCGGTATTGCGGATGATCCTGCGCAAGCGTCGCTTCATCCAGATCGGACCAGACAACGAGCGGCATGTCGAAATCGAAACCGGGCAGGATGACTGCACCTTGCGGTAACCGCGCAACTGCCTGCAACAACATCGACGACGTGCCCCGCGATCCGGTGGACCCTGCAATGATCACGGGGTTTTGCGGTGGGGTGGCATCCCAACTGGCGATCAGTTGCGTCGCGAACTGTCGTTGCCGGGCGCGTGGATCGGGCCGCGTGATGCTGTCGCCCAGATACCGATGCGCGATGTCCAAAAACCGCTTCGCGCGTTCCCAATGGCCAGATTGGTCGGTGACATCCAGGTTTGTGATCGCATCCACCGAAACACCTTCGCCCTGCATCTCGTCAATCAGCTGGGCAAGGCTGTCAGACAGGTCGTAAAGCGACGCGCGCGGTGCCAGATCAGGCACCTGATCCAGCAATTTCGACACCAGCGTGATCAGCTCCAGCCGTCGCCTCAAAGCGGGGCTGGGGCGGGGCAGGGCGATGCCTGGGGCCAGCGTATCAAGGTTGTCGATCAGATGAATGCGCGGCAATAGACGGGCTGGCCCCGCATCAAAAATCTCGCGCAGACGGCGCTGCATCCTGCGGGTGTTGACGATCAGATCGACCCGCGCCAAGGCCTGCGGCGGCTGGCCCTCAAGACGCGAAAGCAATCCGCGCACCAGTTCGCCGGGGAAATCGACGCCCGGGGCCAGCCCAAAGACGCGCGGTGTTTCCAAAGGTTCAAACACGCGCGGTTCGCAGCATGTTTTCGGCCAGATGAATGCCGTCCGGGTGGCCCACGTCGCACCAGCGACCGGGATATTCCAGCCCGAACATCCGCCCCTGGGCAAGCATCTGATCCCAGAGCAGGTTCAGCGAAAACGACCTTTCGGGAATTGTCTCTAACATTGGGGTTTTGATGATCTGAACGCCACCAAAGATGACACCCGGCCCCCGCGTCAGCCGGCCATCGTCGGCGATGATAAAGTCGCCGTTGCCTGCGTGACCCACGGCCTGCGCGACAGGCACGCCGATCAAAAGCGCATCCATTTCATTGGGGTGCCATGCGTCCAGCAGCATGGCCAGCGGGTTCGGCCCGACCCATATGGCATCAGTGTTCATCGTAAAGACGGGCCCGGTACCCAGCAACGGCAACGCGTTGCGCAGCCCACCGCCTGTTTCAAGAATGTCTGGCAATTCGGTGATCGTCTGAACGCCGCGCCCCTCAAGATGCGCCAACAGCGGCTCGGGTTTATAGTGCAGGTTGACGACGATGCGATCCGGGTCAACCCGCGCTACGCGCACGCGGTGGCCGACAAGGGGATCGTGCTGTACGCCATGGGCCGCAAGGACGAGGCGCTGCCCCTGCTGCGGCGCGGGCTGGCGCTCGACGCCCGGCTGGGGCCCGCCTGGT
>JBFGFW010000271.1:0-4110 GCA_041579395.1 Sulfitobacter sp. | reverse complement strand
GCCAACACCGTGACCGCGTGCTGCCGCGCCAATGGGCTGCCTGAGCCTGAAGGGCTGACGGCCTGATAGGTTGGGGATGTCCTGACGGCTGCAGCTTTGCCCGCCGGTTGGCGCAGCGTCAGGGTATTACCCGGCGACTGGCACCATAGTTCCCTGTAGAAGTGCGATTAACGTCTCAGTTCCATCTTGGCTGGCAAACACTTCTGCCGTCACGATGCACAGGCGTTTGCCAGGTTTGATTACCTTGCCGATGGCAATCAGCATCTGCCCGCGGGCAGGGGCAAGCAGGTTTATCTTGATCTCGGCAGTCACCACTTCCATGTCCAAGGGCAATGTGGTCAGCGCAGCATAGCCAGCGGCGCTGTCACCGATGGAAAAGGTCAGGCCCGCGTGACCGAACCCTTGCTGCTGAAGTGCACCGGGCAGGATCGGTGCCTCGATCCGGACCGACCCGACTGACACGTCAACCACTTTTGCACCCAAGGTCTGCATCATGGTCTGCGCGTCAAAGCTGCTTCGGATGCGCGCGTGTATCGCAGGGTCCATTGGGTGTCCTTTCGGGATCAGGTTAGCGGCAAGCTTCTAGGTCGCAATGCCTTACCTTGGCATCGGAATACAGGTGGCAGTCGGGCCTGTCAAAACAGCGCAGGCCCCCTTGCGCATCAAAGACGTGAGCGGGGGCGACGTGCTGCGCAAGCCGCCGGTGTAGGTACCGTAAGCGGGCATGATCAGGCGGTCACTGTCATACAGAAAGGCCGGACGAGACACCGTTCGCCCCCCAAGGCCGACGCTGGCTTTGGGTTGATAGTGCCCTGAAACTTCGCCCACAGTGCCAGGTCGTGCGATATGACGAAATATGAGCGCGCCAATGGCGATCTCGGTCAGATGAGTGCCGCCCAGATCGACGGGCCCGGGATCATGGTTCCCCTCCACCCAAACCCAGTTACGGCCAGCCTGCAGGCGGGCGATCCAGAGCCTATCCTGCTCGGGCAATGCCAAGGCCGCGCCAAGATCATCGAAGCTGTCGCCGAGGCAGATGACAGTTTGGGCCGGGCACCGATCAAGATCGTGGTCAAGGCGGGTCAACGTGTCCCGTGTTTCATAAGGTGGCAGGGCCGTCGCACCGCGCCGCAGCAGCCGTTCGGACTTTCCCAGATGAAGATCGGAGACACAGAGCACCCTTTCATCCGCCCACCAAAGCGCGCCGGATCCAAGGGCGATCAAACGTGCATTCGAAAGCGTAAAGGAATGACCCAGGTTCATGCATCGTTCTTCGTGCAATCTCGCCTTGGCCGCAAGCCTATGCTGCAATGTTTCAAGGATGAGACCACAGCATTTGAGTATTTTTGTAAGGGTGAAAATGGAAGACGTCCCTGCAGATCAGTATCCACCAGGGACGCCTTCACCCTTTACGATCATCGGCTCTCCAGCCTGTACCGCATGACATTGCTATCCTGAACCAAGTTAACTCCAGGTAAACGCCACGTCGTTTCACCCTTTCTTAAATACTCAATATTCCTGCGTCTCGCATGAACAGCGGGGTGTGATTACCACCCGACCCGCCAGCGCGGCTTGTCTGACGGGGCCGGTGTGATGGTGGCAAGTCCTGAGGCATCCATAAGGCGCGCGGCTTCTTCCGCCAACAAACGCTCTTCGGCACCTCCCTTTACTGGAACGCGCCCGGCCTCGAGAAAAAGCGGAGCAGAAAGCGGGGTGACACGGTCAAGTTGACTGTGATCAATTCGGCCATCAATGCGCCCCAACATTTCTTCGATGCGTCCGAAATCGACCAAGCCCCGCAATGCTTCCTGGCGGGTGATTTCAAGCATCAGGTGATCGGGGTCATATTTGACCAAGGTGTCATAGAGGATATCCGAGCTGAACGTCGCCTGACGGCCAGATTTCCGCGCTTGTGGAGTGTTTCGTTCAATCAACCCCGCGATCGTCGCCGAGGCGCGGAAGGTGCGTTTCATCACAGCATTGCCCGCAAGCCATGTGTCCAATCCTTCGTAAAGGGCATTGGAGTCAAATAGCGCTGCCGGATCGTCGACTGCATTCAGGCCCCAAATTAAGGTAGCATAGTCGGTCGCAACAAACCCAAGCGGGTTCAGGCCAAGGTCCTCCATCCGTTTGGTCAGCAACAGGCCAAGCGTCTGCTGTCCGTTACGACCGGCAAAACCATAGACGACAGTTTGTTCACGGCTGTCGTGAGGGAAGCTTTCGACCAGCAGTCGGCCCGGTTGCGGCAATTGGCTGACCTTTCGTTGCAGGGCCAGCCAATCGGCGGTGTGGGGGGGCAGGTCTGGCCAGCTGTCTTGGGTGAACATGCGCTGTACGCGGGCCGAAAGCTGCGTTGAGGTCGCGAATTTCGTCCCCATGAACGATGCAATGCGCGGTTTCTTAGACGCATCACGGCTGACCTCGACGGTCATTTCCCGCAAGCGTTCGTATTTGACGATCTGGCCCCCGATCAGAAAGGTATCGCCGGGGGTGAGGGTAGCGGCAAAGCCTTCTTCGATTTCGCCCAAGGGTTTGCCGCCCCGGTTGCGCTTCATTCGTACCTTCAGCGTGTCGGTGTCCTGAATAGTGCCGATGTTCATGCGAATGCGCTGGCTGGCGCGGGGGTCGCGCAACTGCCACAGCCCATCCCTCAGCAACAGCCGCTGCCAGCGATCATAGGCACGCAGCGCGTAGCCGCCGGTGGCGCAAAAATCCAGGCACGCATCAAATTCGGCACGGCTGAGCGCAGCATAGGCACCGGCAGTCGTTACTTCGCCAAAAAGGGTGTCGGCGTCGAAGGGACCGGCGCACGCGGTGATCAGGATATGCTGGCACAGCACGTCGCGGGGGCCGGGACCACGTGGATCACCATCAAGTTCACCGTCAAGTACTGCCTCAAGGGCTGCGACACACTCGACCACTTCAAACCGGTTCGCGGGGACCAGCAGCGCCTTTGAGGGGGCGTTGTAGCGGTGATTTGCACGTCCAATCCGCTGAACCAGACGTTTGACGTTCTTCGGGGCCCCGATTTGTATCACCAGATCCACGTCGCCCCAGTCGATCCCCAGATCAAGGCTGCCGGTGCAGACAATCGCGCGCAGATCGCCGCGCACCATCGCCGCTTCGACCCGTTCACGCTGTTGGCGGTCAAGCGAGCCGTGATGGATGCCGATGGGCAAGCTGTCGTCGTTGGCAAGCCAAAGATTGTGGAAAAAGATCTCGGCCTGGGCGCGGGTGTTGTGAAAGATCAGCGTTGTGTTGTGCTGGCGGACCTGATTCAGAACCGCAGGGATGGCATAGGCGGCACCCCCGCCAGACCACGGCGGTGCTTCGGCCGTGGTCAGCATCTGGATATCGGGGGGCGGGCCGGGGTCGGCCAGCAGGATCGGGCAGGGATCCGGGTGGCGAGCCATGTAATGAGCAATTGCGACTGGGTCTTCGACGGTGGCCGACAGCCCCACACGTTTCAGATCCGGGCACAGCGTCTGCAGTCGGGCCAGCGCCAGCATCAGCTGATCCCCGCGTTTGCTGTCGGCCAGCGCGTGGATTTCGTCAATCACGACGCGTTTCAGCCCTTTGAAGATCCGCGGCGCGTCTTCATAGGAAGTGAGCAGCGCCAGGCTTTCGGGTGTGGTCAGAAGGATGTGCGGCGGATCGGCCCGTTGGCGGCGTTTACGGGTCTGCGAGGTGTCGCCGGTGCGATCCTCGATCCGGATCGGCAGGTCCATTTCGGTGACAGGTGTGGTCAGGTTGCGTTTGATGTCCGCCGCCAGAGCCTTGAGCGGCGAGATGTAGAGCGTGTGCATGCCGTCGTGACCGCCCTGCATAAGGTCAACCAGCGTCGGCAGGAAACCTGACAGAGTCTTGCCGCCCCCCGTTGGGGCAATCAGCAGCAGCGCCGGGGCATCGGCGCGGTCCAGCATGTCGCGCTGATGCGGGTGGATCGTCCAGCCTTTGCTGGCAAACCATTCGGTGAAAAGGGGGGGCAAAGGTCGCATGTCAGATTAGATAGCATACGACAGCGTGGGGGCCAGCCCCCACACCCCCGGAGTTTAGCTGGCAAAATGAAGTCAGGGGCGGGGTTTAAGTTTCTTGATATGTGTCTGGATG
>JBFGFW010000270.1:0-4114 GCA_041579395.1 Sulfitobacter sp. | reverse complement strand
TTTACACTTGATGACTTGGTTATGCAAGACACCACTACTAGCGGTGTTAATGCCAAGAGCAGTCAACATGTTGATTGGAAGCCGGGTGCAAGATATACCGGTGCTTCAATCTCTGTTCGAGGAAGAGATTCCTTGGACTATTATACTGCTGAAGGGGTAACTCAGAAAGGCGTCACCGCAGATGAAGGAACTTATAAAGATGTTCTTGAGCATGGTCACTGTCAGCTGGTTGCAGGCCAGCGTCATCCAAAGCCCCGGCAAATAATGCGGGCGGTTCAGCAACCACATCAGGGCCGACACTGTCGCCGCAAGGGTCGTAACGATCTGCCAATATCCAAAGGCGGTCACGTAGGTAAAAAGCTGCACCAGGCCGGGGTCGCGCACGGCGAACAGAAGCTCAGCAAAGCGAACATCCAGTGCGACGATCTGGCTTTGCGTGGAATGGTCAACCACGTGCCCAACATAAAGCAACAGAAAATACGCAACGGCCACCACCATAAGGGTAAGGGGCAGACCCGTGAACGGTTCTCGCGACAGGCGGGTGGACATGAAAGCGAAAAAGCCGGGATGATGCGCAACCATGCGCCGCACCATAGGATTGTCTTTGACCCAACGCATGTCAGAACTGAGACGAGACAGCGGCAGCGCCCTGCGCAATCTGGTCGCGAAAAACCACAACAACCCCAGCGCGAGCAGTATGCCGATCGCAATAAGTCCGGCTTGCGTTGCCTTGCCGCTAACCACATGCACCGCCGTGCCAAAAAAATACCCGATGCTTATCGATATGATCGAATAGGCGATTCCGCCGATTACGTTCCACACCAAAAAGCGGCGGCGCGACATGTCTGACAATCCTGCAACTACCGGAATGATGGGCCTGAGCGGGCCAAGAAAATGTCCCAGGATAATGCTGGGCGCGCCGTACCTGGCAAAGAATCGCTTTCCGCGTTCAAGATGCGCAGGGTTGAAGACCCGACGCCCCTCTTGGAAAATCTCGGCACCTTTTGACCCAATCGTAAAGCTGGCCTGCGCCCCCAGAATTGTCCCAGTGGCAGCGAACCAGATCAGATCGCCGACATCATAGATCCCGCGTGCGGCCAGTGCACCGCCAAGCACCACGACGATCGTGCCGGGGGCAAAGACGCTGGTCAAAATGAATGCTTCACCGAACGTTAGCAGACCGATCAGCCAATACCCCCAGACCCCCAGTGATTCAAGCGAGGGCAGAATTTCATTCCAATACGTCTGCATTGCTTTCTCGTCGAACCCCTTGATCTGGCATAGCAATTGCATTTGCAGTTTCATGCCCTGGCCGGAACGCAGGTATTGCTGCCGTCCCGTTCCCATAAAGAGAGTTAACACCGGCGGCTGCAATGTCGATCATTGGTCCAGTTGAGAGATGAGCGGGCTGAAATCTTGGGCTTATGCAGTCGACTCCGCACCTAAGCGTACGTCAATGTCCGGTCGAACTTGGCTATCGGCCCTCCGCGCCTGGCTAGGGATTGGCCTGCGGTGGCCCCGGCACTTTGCGCAGATAGGCAACGATTGCTTCGACATCGGCCCGGGGCAAGGCCGAAAGGTTTTCTACGACCTCGACCATGGACCCGCCAACGGTGTCGAAATCGGGCGTAAAACCAGTTGTGAGGAAAGCCACCACATCGCTATCGGACCAATCCAGCTGCGATGCGGTTATGCCGGGGATCTTGCCATCGCCAGACGGGTTTGGTGCCCCCTGCAACCATTTTTTCCAATCAAGCCCGCCCAGAATGTTTCGCGGAGTGTGGCATTCTGCGCAGTGGCCCAACGCCTCGACCAGATACCGGCCGCGCGCTTCGGGTGCGGTCAAATCACCCTGCACCTGCCAATCATCCGACATGAACAGCAATTTCCAGCCGCCAATACTTGCGCGGATATTGAAGGGAAATCCAACCTCGTGAGGGGCATTTTTTCGCGACACTGCAGGTAGATTGCGCAAATGCGCGATCAGGTCGGTGATGTCCTGCGCGTCCGCCAGGCGATAGCTGGAATAAGGAAACGCGGGATAATAGTGTGCGCCGTCGGGCGATGTGCCGTGCAAGACAGCGCTGGCGATCTCGATATCCGTCCAGCCACCGATCCCGGTTTCCACGTCAGACGAGATGTTCGGCGCGATGAACACGCCGAAATCCGATTTGAAGCGCCGCCCCCCCGGCAATTCGCCAGGGATCGGTTTTTCAGCGTCCATGTGGCAGGACGCGCAGCCCATAGCGGCAAAGACCAACGCGCCATGCGCGGCATCAGGCACGAGCCCCGCAAAATCCGCCGGGTCGGCGTGCTGTGGCCGCGTGACCCACAGCCCTGCCAGAACGCAAAGCGTCAGGAAACCAATTGCGGCCCCAAGTCGGCGCAAGGCGCGGATCAATCCTTGGGTTTGCGGTAATCTTCATGGCACGCGGAACAGGCGTCGCCGACCGCTTTCATCGCGCCCTGCAGCCCAGCCAGATCGGATCCCGCAACCGCCTGAAGGGCCGCCGACGCATCCATAAGGCCCATGTGATGTTTCTGCGCTTTGCTGTCCGCACCCCAGATCGCGGGCAAGGCACGCGAGTTTTCCATGGCGTCGCTGTCGGTGCCGGGCAGCCAATAGCCTTGCTGGCTGATCTTTGTCATGGCCACCAGATTGTCCGCCGCATTTTGCGCGACACCCGAATCGTACTCGGCATCGCCCTTGGCCATCGCGCCCAACGTGCCCAGATTAAAGGCATAAAGTTGCATATGTGACTGCCGTGCCTTCAGTGCACCGGCCAGCGCCTTGTCGGAAATGTGGCTTTCGGCAATGGCCGTCGCGGCTGCGGAAACCGCCATGACGCCGACCAAAATCATTCCAGTATATTTCATTCCGATTCTCCTTGCATGGATCAACTGACGTAAGGTTAGATAAGTAAAAATACGGAACCATCCCCCAATTTTGCGGAAGAGTCTGTTGATTTATGCAAAAAGAAAACTGGGACGATCTGCGCTTTGTACTGGCCGTCGCCGACACCGGATCGGTCAGCAGGGCGGCCGTGTCTTTGGGGGTCAACCATGCAACGGTGCTGCGCAGAGTCCATGATTTCGAGCAGCGCCATGGTGGAGCCGTGTTCGAGAAAACCGCCCGAGGATACCGCCCCCTCGCAGACAAGCGCGAGGTCATCATCGCCGCCCGCGAAGCCGAAGCCGCGATGATCGCCGTAGGCCAGTTGGTCAGCGGCAAGACCGCGCCGTTGCAGGGGACGGTGCGGATCACATCAACGGACACGCTGTGTCATCGGATTTTGCCCGGCATCACCGCAAAGGTCCAAGCGCACACAAGTGACTTGTCCGTGGAACTGCTGTGCTCCAATGCGCATGTCGATCTGATCCGCCAGAAGATCGACGTTACCGTACGGCCATCCCGCACGCTGACCGATGATTTGGTCGGCACTCAGGCAGGCGAGTTGGGCTTTGCCACCTACGGCGCGGCTGACGGCCAAGATGGCTGGCTTGGCTTGATGGGATCGCTCGCGCGTTCGGAACCTGCGGCATGGATGGCGGAAAACGTGCACCCGCGCGCCATCACAGCAGCGGCCGACAGCTTCGAGACACTGCAAGCAATGGCGGCGCATGGATTGGGTCGGGCGATACTTCCCCGATTCATCGGTGATGCGGATAAAAGGCTGCGGGTAATCCCCGACGGCATGCCCACCTTCGCCGTGCCGCTGTGGGTGGCCAGCCACGCCGATGTCGCCAACGGACCGCGTCTGAGGTCGATCAGGGCAGCCTTGGTCCAGGGTCTGCTGGACCTAAGCGAGCAACTTAGCGGTGCCTCATCCGATGGCTAGCTGATTCTGATTGCCGTGCGCGGCTTGAAGATTCTCCGAAGCAAGTGCTGCGGTCTATTCAGATCGCTTGGGGCCAGGGCGGCGAGAAATAGCTTTAGCAACGAACAGAGCGCTGAAACCTTAACCACGTCAGCATTACACGGACGTGCGTGTCAGCAACAGAACACCGTTCAGTTTCGGCCCAAAAGAGGGCAAGAAATCAATGGCGTAATGGCGGAGACGAAGTCCGCAATATAAACCTCATAATGCTTTGATATTAAATGATATTATTTTAT
>JBFGFW010000269.1:0-4114 GCA_041579395.1 Sulfitobacter sp. | reverse complement strand
CGGCGCGGATATCGGCTTCGGACAGGCGCTGACCCCAACCGGGCATCACGCCAAAGCGCGCGTTCCGGATCGTTTCGGTCAGCGTGTCGCGGTCGCCGCCATAAAGCCAGATCGCATCGGCCAGGTTCGGCGCGCCTGACGTGCGGTCGCCAACCCCGGTTTCGCCGTGGCAGGCGGCGCAATTGTCGGCGAACACCTGCTCGCCCGCGGCAGCAACGCGTGGATCATACGCAGGGTCTGACAGGGACACGACATATTCAACGACGGCGGACAGATCACCCGGTGACAGGATTTCGGCGAATGCCGGCATCTGGGAATAATGGGCATCGCTGTCGGTCTCGTTGCGGATGCCATGGCGAACGGTGTATTCGATGGTCGCCATATCACCGCCCCAAATCCAATCATCATCAAGCAGGTTGGGGTATCCAACGGCCCCTGCGGCGCCTGATCCGTGACACTGCGAACAATTGGCGCGAAACACCGCACCGCCGCGCGCGACCGCATAACGGTTCAGGTCTGGATCCTGCGGTAAGGTGTTCATATCCTTTGCCAAAAGGGCAGTGACCAGATCGGCGTTCTTAGCCTCGTGCGCGGTGATCTCTGCTGCGACATTGGCGCGGGTGGACCAGCCCAAGACACCCGAGGTGGCCCCCGAAACCATCGGCCAGGCCGGATAGGCTATCACATAGCCGATGCCCCAGATGATCGTCAGGTACAGCGTCCAAAGCCACCAGCGCGGCAGCGGGGTGTTCAGTTCCTGAATGCCATCCCAGCTGTGGCCCGTGGTTTCTGTGCCGGTCACGTTGTCCGTTCTTTTGGGGTCAGACATCGTCTGCTCCTTTCTCGCTTTTGCGGTCGGTTGACGGTCGGTGCTCAGGGGGTGTGTCATCGGCCAGCGGAATGTTCGCGACGTCCTTGTAGATTTTTGTGCTGCCGGGCCGGAACGCCCACAAGATCACGGCCACGAAGAAGGCGAACATCAGCAACAGCACCCAGCTGTCGGCGAGTTGTCGCAAGACTGAATAGGTATCCATCTGGCGCTCCTATCGGCTGGCGGCGGGGGTGAAGGTCGAAAAATCGACCATCGTCCCCAGGACTTGAAGGTAGGCGATCAGCGCATCCATTTCCGTCAGCGCGGGCTGGCCGTCAAAGTTGGACACTGCGGCACCGGGATAGCGTTCCAGCAGAGGGCCCGTATCGCCGTCAGGGTCGGCCTGAACGCGGAAATCCGTGGCTGCCGCTTCGATCTGTTCGTCCGTGTAGGGCACGCCGACAAAACGGTGCGTCGATAGCAGCGCCTTGATGTGTGTGGATTCAATAGGCGTTTGCGCCAGAAACGCGTATTTCGGCATGATCGATTCAGGCACGACCGATTGCGGGTCTTTCAGATGGTCCACGTGCCACGCGTCCGAATAGCGCCCGCCCACACGGGCGACGTCCGGCCCGGTACGCTTTGAACCCCATTGAAACGGATGGTCATACATCGATTCCGCCGCCAGCGAATAGTGGCCATAGCGTTCGACTTCGTCGCGCATCGGGCGGATCATCTGGCTGTGACAAACATAGCAACCCTCGCGGACATAGATGTCGCGCCCGGTCAGTTCCAGCGGGGAATAGGGGCGCACGCCTTCGACCTCTTCGATGGTGTTTTCCAGCCAGAACAGCGGCGCGATTTCCACGATCCCCCCTACCGTGACCACCGCCAGCGAAAACAGCAGCAGCAGGGTGGGGCTTTTTTCAAGGATGGCGTGTTTGTCAAGAAATGCCATGGATCAGATCCTTATTCTGCTGGGGTTGCTTGGGGCAGGGCGACGGTTGCCGGGTTCGCACCGCGGATCGTCATCCACATGTTCCAGACCATGATCAGCCCGCCGGACAGGTACAAAACCCCGCCCAGTCCGCGCACCACATACATCGGGTATTTGGCGGCGACCGTGTCGGCAAAGGAGTTGACCAAGAACCCCTGATCGTCAACCTCGCGCCACATCAAGCCTTCCATGATGCCGGTCACCCACATCGACGCCGCGTACAAAACGATGCCGATGGTGGCCAGCCAGAAGTGCCAGTTGATCGCGGACATCGAATACATCTTCTCGCGGCCCCAAAGTCTGGGGGTCAGGAAGTAAAGCGCGCCAAATGTGATCATGCCATTCCAGCCAAGGGCACCGGAATGGACGTGTCCGATGGTCCAGTCGGTGTAATGCGACAGCGAATTGACGGCGCGGATCGACATCATCGGCCCCTCGAAGGTGGACATGCCGTAGAACCCCAGCGAGATCACGAACATCCGCAGGATCGGGTCCGTGCGCAGTTTGTCCCACGCGCCTTGCAGGGTCATCAGGCCGTTGATCATCCCGCCCCAGCTTGGCATCCACAGCACGACGGAAAACACCATGCCCAGGGTCGCGGCCCAATCGGGCAGGGCGGTGTAATGCAGGTGGTGCGGCCCGGCCCAGATGTACAGAAAGATCAACGACCAGAAGTGAATGATGCTGAGTTTATAGGAATAGATCGGGCGGTTGGCCTGCTTGGGGACAAAATAATACATCATCCCCAGAAACCCGGCGGTCAGGAAAAAGCCCACGGCGTTGTGGCCATACCACCACTGGGTCATCGCATCTTGGACGCCCGAAAACACCTGTACCGATTTGGATCCCCAGATGCTGACCGGGACCGACAGGTTGTTGACCACATGCAGCATCGCCACGGTGATGATGAAGCTGAGGTAGAACCAGTTGGCGACATAGATGTGCCGCTCGCGGCGCTTGATGATCGTGCCCATGAAGACCACCAGATAGGCCAGCCAGACGATGGTCAGCCAGATGTCGACGTACCACTCAGGTTCGGCATATTCTTTGGATTGGGTGGACCCGAGAACATACCCGGTGGCGGCCAGCACGATGAAGAGCTGATAGCCCCAGAACACGAACCAGCCCAAGTTTCCGCCAAACAGCCGCGCAGCACTGGTGCGCTGAACCACATAAAACGACGTACAGATCAGCGCGTTGCCGCCAAAGGCAAAGATGACCGCTGACGTGTGCAATGGCCGCAACCGGCCAAAGTTGGTAAAGGGCTGCCCCCAGTCGAAATTCAGCTCGGGGAACGCCAGTTGAAAGGCGATAAATGTGCCCACCAGAAACCCGGTGACCCCCCAAAAGGCCGTGGCAATCACGCCCGCGCGCACCACCCCGTCGGCATAGCCGGTGGCGGCGACAGGGACCGGATCATCTATGCTGCGCAGCACCCAGACGAACAACCCTGCGGCCACCACCATGATGATCAGCACATGCACCTGATAGGCCAGATCATGACCCCAATTACTGGCGATGGCCGCCGTAAGGGCGATAACGCCCAAGATAATGAGCTTAAAATAATTCATAGGGCACCTTCATTCCGGCGCAGCCCAATCCGACCGCGCACACACGTGTTCGCAGAACTGGATTAGAGGGCGCGCTTTTCTTTCACCTTGATCTGGGTCAAGTTTTTGCGCGCCGCGGTATTATCTGACGACGTGAACCGAACATACGGCGTGGCGCACAACGTGCTGCGCGACAGAGCCCAACAAAATATCCGTAAACGCGGGCTGATGCGACGCGATCACAATGCAATCGCAGTTGTTTTCTTCGGCCCACCGGGTGATCCGCGAGCCGGGCCTGCCATCGGTGATGGCGGCGTGCGCGTTTGGAACCTGCTGTGCAAGGCCGTCCAGGTGTTGTGCTGCAGCTTCGCGGGCGTTGGTCATGAAATCGTTGGGAATATAGTCAGAGACATAGATCGGGATCGTCTCGATCACGTGCAACAGGGTGACGCTGGCATCCGGATCGGCAAGGGCTTTGACAACCTCGAGCGCGGTCTGGGTCCGGGCGTCGTCGTCAATGGCGACGGGGACAAGGATATTGCGATACATGGCTTTGCTCCTGTTGAGGTACGCCAAGCAAAGCGCATCAACAGGGGTAACGCGTTGATGCAGATCAAAGAGTTAGGTCAGAAAGCGCAGGCCGCGTCAGTAAAGCGGCCCGCCATCGGCATCATCGCCTGTGGCAATGTGCAAGGCGTCGAAATCGGCGACTTCGAACTGCCGCCGGTCGGTGAAGCGCAGGATGCCTTCCTTTTT
>JBFGFW010000268.1:0-4117 GCA_041579395.1 Sulfitobacter sp. | reverse complement strand
TTCATCGGGGTTGCGGCGGGCGTCTGGCTTGGGGCCGGGCTTGCGCAGATGTACGCCCGCTTTTTTTCATTCCCGTTCCTGATCTTCACCCGCGATCCGCAGGTGTACGCGCTGGCCGCCGCAGTTACGTTGGCCGCAGCCGTGGCAGGGGCGTTATTCGCCGTGCGTGCCGCCGTTGCATTGCCGCCTGCCGTGGCGATGTCGCCGCCCGCACCGGCCGATTACCGGTCACGCATGGGCGTCCTCGGTCGGCTTTTCGCTTTGCGTCAGACCGGGGTGATGGTGGCGCGCCACCTGTTCCGCTGGCCGCTGAGAACGGCGTCTGGCACGTTTGGCGTCGCCATGGCGGTGGCGATCCTTGTGGCGTCGCTGTGGTCATTTGGGTCGATCAACTACATGATCGACATCACATTTGCGCGCGCCGAACGGCATGACGCGCTGGTGGCCTTCGGAGAGGCCGAACCGGCGCGCGCCTTATTGTCCGCCCGCCAGATGCCCGGCGTTTTGGCGGCAGAGCCGTTTCGCGCCGTTGCCGCCCGGATCAGCCACCGCGCCCTGTCGCGCAAGCTGTCAATCATGGGCAAACCTGAAATGCCTGTCCTGTCGCGTATTCTGGCCTCGGATCTGCGCCCGATGGCGATGCCCGAAGCCGGGCTGATCCTGTCCGAAGCCTTGGCCGAAGCCCTGGAGGTGCGCCCCGGCGACCGCGTCACCGTCGCGTTTCTTGAGGGCGCGCGGCGCACAGTCACCCTGCCCGTCAGCGGCCTGTCGCTGGGTTATGTGGGCCTTGGTGCCGCGATGGAGATCACCGCGCTCAACCATGCCATGGGCGAAGGGGCGTTAATTTCAGGGGTTGCCCTGCAACTCGACCAGACGCAGCGAGACGCCTTTTACGCTGCCGCAAAGGCCGCCCCCAAGACCGGATTTGTCGCTGTATCCGCCCTGACCGTGGCACGCTTCAAGGAAACGCTGGCTGAAAACATCACGGTGATGATCACCGTCTATGTTGCGCTCGCGGCGATCATCGCCATCGGGGTGGTCTATAATTTTGCCCGGATCGCCCTCTCGGAACAGGGGCGGGAACTGGCTAGTCTGCGGGTTTTGGGTTTCACCCGCGCCGAGGTGTCGGGCATCCTGTTTGGCGAACTGGGCACTGTGGTGCTGCTGGCGCAACCCGTCGGTTGGTTGATCGGCTATGTCATCGCCCTTGGCATGGTGGAGGCTTTTTCATCCGATTTGTACCGCGTGCCCTTCGTGATTGGGCCCGAGGTCTTTGTGACGGCCAGTCTGGTCGTCTGCGCCGCCGCCCTTGCTTCGGCCTGGGCCATCCGCGGACGTATCAACAAACTCGACATGATCGAGGTCCTAAAAACAAGGGAGTGATACATGCGTCGTCTGATTTATACAATTGCCGTTCTGGCCCTGCTTGCGGGGGTCGTCTGGGCCTTCATGCCCCGGCCGGTTGACGTCGAGATCGCCGAGGTGATGCCGCGCACCATCGAGGTGGCCGTGACCGAAGAAGGCGAGGCGCGCATCCGCGAGGTGTTTACCATCTCGGCCACGATCGGCGGCAAGCTGCGACGGATCAATCTGCATGCAGGCGATCCGGTCTTTGCGCAAAAGACGGTCGTTGCAACGATCGGTCCGGCAGCCCCTGCACTGCTGGATTCGCGTGCGCGCAGCGTGGCAGAGGCGACGAAATCAGCCGCACAATCCGCCGTCGATTTGGCTGCGGCCCAGGTTGCGCAAGCCGAAGCCGCGCTTGAATTCAGGACCTCTGAAGCAGGCAGGTCACGCGCGCTTTACGAAAGGGCGGCGATCTCGAAGCGACTGCTTGATGCTGCCGTTCTGGAGCAACGGACCGCTCAGGCGGCCTTGGACAGTGCCAAGGCCAATCTTGCCGTGCGCGAGCGCGAGTTGCAAAGCGCCGAGGCGGTTCTGGGTACCGGCGACCCATTTGGTGCCGAAGCCTGCTGCGTGGACATCATCGCGCCGGTTTCGGGGCGTGTGCTGCGGGTGCTGACCGAAAACGAACAGGTGGTGCAACCCGGTGCCCCAATCATGGAGATCGGCAACCCCGGCGACCTTGAAATCGTGGTGGACCTGCTGTCGCGCGATGCCGTGCGGGTGCGCAAGGGCTCTGAGGCGCGGATCACAGGTTGGGGCGGCGCGCCCATTGCGGCAACGGTCAAACGCATCGAACCTTCAGCCAAAACCAAGGTTTCGGCGCTTGGAATTGACGAACAGCGGGTCACGGTGATCCTGAACCTGCGCGGCAATCCGAACGATTGGCGGCTTCTGGGGCACGGTTTTCGCGTGATTGCCCACATCAACACCTGGAAGGGCAACAACGTGCTGTCGATCCCGGTTGGGGCGCTGTTCCGTGACGGCTCTGATTGGGCAACATATGTGGTGCAGGACGGGCGCGCGCGGTTGCAGATCATCACGCTGGGTGAACGCAACGAAAGCTTTGCGCAGGTGCTTTCAGGGGTCGATGCCGGTGATCAGGTGATCATTCATCCCAGTGACCTTGTCGCGGAGGGCACAGCCGTAAGCCATGGCACCGTTCACTGAAGCGGGTGCGATAATCGGAGCATCGGCAAACACTCAGGATCGTGTCGGAGCTTGATGCAAAACAATCCCAGGCGGCAGTCCTTCGCTATGCTTTTGAAAACCCGAAAGAAGCTGATGACCGTGCCGCAGGACCTCCATCGGACTAACAGGAAAGCCGCCAACCGCACAATCAACCTTTGCTAAGGCGCGGCAGCGGGATGGCGCAAGGTAGAAACCGCATGATCGAGAAACCGCACGCCATTCCCGCCGCCGACTGCCTTGCTGCGCTCAAGGCATCGCCGGACGGTCTGAGCACGGCCGAGGCGGCACAGCGACTGGCTGAATACGGGCCAAATCGGTTTCCCGAAGCGCGAAACAGGGGGCCGCTGCTGCGGCTCTTGCGGCAATTTCACAATGTCCTGATCTATATTCTGATCGGCGCGGCGGTGGTCACCTGGACCTTGCAGCACTGGGTCGATACCGGCGTTATCCTTGCCGTCGTGGCGGCAAATGCTCTGATCGGTTTCATCCAAGAGGGCAAGGCCGAGGCAGCGATGGCCACAATACGGCATATGCTGGCACCCCACGCTGCCGTGTTGCGCGACGGACGGCGGGTCAGTGTGGATGGGGCCAGCCTTGTACCGGGTGACATCGTCCTGCTTGAGCCGGGCGACAGGGTACCCGCCGATCTGCGGGTGCTTGAGGCGCGAGGTCTGGCGGCACAAGAGGCGATCCTTACAGGGGAATCCGTACCGGTGGAAAAAAGCGAGGCCCCGGTCGCCGCCGGTGCCGTCCTTGGCGACCGTGGATCGATGCTGTGGTCAGGCACGCTGATCACCAAAGGCACCGCGCGTGGCCTGGTGGTGGCGACTGGCCATGCCACCGAGATCGGACGCATTGGCGGGCTTTTGGCGGGGGTGGAGCAACTGACCACCCCGCTTGTCGCGCAGATTGATCATTTCGCGCGCTGGCTGTCGTTTCTGATCCTGCTGGTGTCCGGGCTTTTGCTGGTCTGGGGCTACTACGTCGGGCATCACGAGTTTTCCGAAGTGTTCATGACTGTCGTCGCTGTCGCGATTGCCGCGATCCCCGAAGGCTTGCCGGCCGTGGTCACCATCACGTTGGCGATTGGCGTGCAGGCCATGGCGCGGCGCAATGCCATCGTGCGCCGCCTGCCCGCGATCGAGGCGATCGGATCTGTATCTGTCATCTGCACCGACAAGACCGGCACATTGACCCGGAATGAAATGGTTGTCACCGAGGTCGAGGTCCCGGACGGCGCATTCACGGTCGCGGGCGAAGGCTATGCGCCCAACGGTCTTGTCACGCCGTCGGGCGATCTGGCCGCGCTCGCCCGCGCGGCGGCGCTGTGCAACGACGCAAGCCTCCATTGCAAGGATGGGGACTGGATGGTCGAGGGCGACCCGATGGAAGGTGCGCTCTTGGCTTTTGCGCGCAAGGTTGGCGGTGACCATATGGCGCGCCGTGTGGATGCCATCCCCTTTGACAGCCGTCACCGTTTCATGGCCGTGCTGACTGATGGACCGCTGGGCCGCGTGACCCA
>JBFGFW010000267.1:0-4133 GCA_041579395.1 Sulfitobacter sp. | reverse complement strand
GGGGCGTTTTCTTTGAAAGAATACGGTTAGTCCGCCATCGGGCGTCCGCGCAGGCGCAGGAACAGGCTTTCCTCGTCGTTGTTCTTGAAGAACGGAACAGAACTGGGCGGGGCCAGGTCTTTGGCTCGGGCTTCGACCTCGGCCAGAACCACTTCGGTGATGAACGGCATGTCAAAGGCGCGTGCATCCGACAGGTTCACCCATTGCAGATGCGAAAGCTCGTCACAGGCGGCGTCGAAGTCATCCAGATCTGTGGCGATATCACCGGCATCCACCAGAAAAAACCGGGCATCAAAGCGTCGCGGACGACCCGGCGGGGTTAGCGCGCGGAACACGAACTGCATCGGGGCGGCATGGGGGACAAAACCACGGTCCGCGAAGGTTCGCCAGTCTTCTGGCGGGGTGCCCTGCCAGACGCCCTTTTGACCTAAGATGAGCCCTGTTTCCTCCCACAACTCGCGAATGCCTGCGACAGCGAGTGCGTGCGCCAGTGTCGCATCGGCGTCTTCGGCCAGTCGGTCCATGCACATGTCCGGCAAGCCTGTGGCAAGGGCGATCCGCGCATCCTCGGCATCGACGGCACCGCCGGGGAACACGAACTTGTTTGGCATGAATGCCGCCTTGGCACCGCGTTGGCCCATCAGGATCCGCGGTGCCGTGTGCCGGTCGCGGATAACGATCACGGTCGCCGCGTTGCGGATCTGGCTTTTGTCAGTGGTCATCTTGCTTGCGGCCCTTGCTGTTGCACTGGAACCAGCACGATCCGGGACAGATCATTCACCTGCCGCAAATCCGCCCATCCCCTTCGCCCATTGGAACCCGATAAGGGCCCCCTTAAGTCTTGGCAGAAGGTAAAGCGACAACCCGACGCAGCCAACCGAAAAGATCGTAAACAGCGTCAGCGGTTCAGGCCGCCATGTCACGAACGCGATATGAAGCATCGGTGCCATCAGATGGCCCACGATCAGGATGGTCATATAGGCAGGGCCATCATCGGCGCGGTGGTGAAAAAATTCCTCGCGGCACACGGTGCAGGCATCGTTAACCTTGAGATAGCTTTTCAGCAGCGGACCGGAACCACAGTTGGGGCATTTCCTGCGCCAACCCCGCAGCAGCGCAGGTGAAACCTTGCGCTCTTGGTCGTCAGTCGGTGCGATGTCGGCGCTTTGGTCGGTCATGGCTCAATCCTTGTGAACCCCTTACATGTGGGCAAACCGCCGCGAATGAAACCCTGCACCGCCCGATTGCGTCGCCATGTCGCAAAACGGATCGCGCGGAGATTACGAATGATATCTGCGACGGAAATTCAGGGGCGCGGCGTTAGAACCAGTATCGCCCCTTCAAGCGGGCGCTTTGACCCAGAATTATCAAAGGACAAACCAATGACATATAAAGCAAATATTTATAGCGCGCTGCTTAGTGGCTTGATCGCGCTTGGTGGCACTGCGCTGGTGGCGCAAGAGATGCCAATGACAGATCGGTTTGCCGAAATCGACGCCAATGGCGACGGCACACTTAGCCAAGACGAAATGAAAGCCCATGCTGCCGCGCGGTTTACAGCGGCTGATACCGACAGCGACGGGTTCTTGACCGCCGACGAGATGCAGGCTGCGACGGCCGCACGTCGCACTGGGCGGATGCTGGCGCAGCACGACACGGATAAAGACGGATCGCTTTCGGCCGCCGAACTGGATGCCATGGGGCAGGGCATGATGGGCAGGCGCAGCGCCCGGATGATGGACCGCATGGATGCCAACGATGACGGGAAACTATCGATGGAGGAAATGACCGGTCGCCATTCGCCTGAGGAGATGTTCGGCAGAATGGACGCCAACAGTGACGGGTCAGTCAGTGCTGAAGAATTTGCGGCCGGCCACAGAAGCGGCAAGCGCGGGATGCGCGGTGATCGCCGGATGGGGCACGGCCACGAACACGGACACGGCCACGGTCATGGGCACGGCCATGAGCATGGTCACGGCCACGGTCACGGCCACGGCCACGGGCATGGCTTTGGGCACGACCATGGGAACGGCCACGGGATGGGCCACGGGCAAGGTCACGGCATGCCGATGGATGACTGACAAGACGCTGCGGGCCGGCTTGATCGGCGCGCCCGCAGTCGCTAGCCGTAATCGGATGACCTTGTCTTCTTCCAGCGATGATGATGATGCTGCGGCGGACCCGGATGCCGCGACGTTGGCGCGCTATGCGAGGGGGGACGCCGCGGCGGCGCGGATATTGACGGTGCAGCTGACACCACGCGTGTTTGGCCACGCTACCCGCGTGTTGGGCAACACCGCCGATGCCGAGGATGTGACCCAAGAAGCGTTGATGCGGCTGTGGAAAATTGCCCCGGACTGGCGACCGGGAGAGGCCAAGGTGTCAACCTGGCTTTACCGGGTGGTAGCGAACCTGTGCATTGACCGATTGCGGGTCAGGGCGCGCGGTGTCCCGCTTGAGGACATCGCCGAGCCCGCCGATCCAAGCGAGACCGCAGAGGCGCGCTTGCAGCGCAGCGCCCGCGAAGATGCGATCCAGTCGGCGCTGGACGCCTTGCCACAGCGGCAACGGCAAGCCGTGGTGCTGCGCCACATTGATGGGTTGGCCAACCCCGAAATCGCCGTCATCCTCGACATTGGGGTCGAAGCGGTAGAAAGCCTGACAGCGCGGGGCAAACGGGCGCTGGCACGACAGTTGAGCGGACAACGCGATGCCTTGGGATATGATGATGACAAAACCTGACACAGATCACCTAGGGGTGCTTTTCGAAAGCGCACGCGCCACGCCGCCCGAAGTGCCGGAGGCGCTGCTCGACCGGATACTGGCGGACGCTCACGCAGTGCAGCCCGCAACCCCGCGCCGCAACTGGCGCATGATCTGGACTGCAATCGGCGGCGCACCGGCATTTGGCGGCATGGTCACGGCGACCGTTGTGGGGTTTTGGATTGGCATGGCCGTCCCCGGCAGCCTGCCTGATTTCGCCACGCAGATCATCAGCGGCGAGACGGTCATATTCGCCGACGACGAAGGCACGTCCGAGCTGACAGCTTTCGGCTGGGACATGGAAGAGAGGTAGATCATGGCAGAACAGGCACCACGCACCGGCCGCTGGCTGCGGGCAGCCTTGGGGTTGTCGCTTGCGGTAAACTTGCTGGTGGTCGGGCTGATAGCGGGTGCCGCGTACCGGTTCCATGGGCCACACGCGGTGCCGCACGGTATGCCGCGAGGCGCGATGCACAGCTATGGCACGCCTTATATCATGGCGCTGCCCGATGACCGACGCCGGGCGGTTTTCAGGGATCTGCGAGGCAAAAAAGACGGCGGCGACATGAGCCGCGCGGCGCGACGCGCACTTTATGATCAGGTCATTTTGGCCTTGCGCGCAGTGCCGTATGAGCAGCAGCAGGTGACGCAGCTGCTGGACCGGCAGCGCAAGGCGACCCTGCGCGTGCAAGAAGCCTCACAAACCGCGTGGTTGGCCGAACTCGCAGGCATGAGCGATGCGGAACGCGCGGCTTACGCCGATCGCCTGCAAGATGTGTTGTCGCGTGGCCGTAAACGAATGCACGGCGGGCAGAAGCGGCGCATGGGTGACTAGCCACGGCCCTTGCCAAAGCGGGCCGGGTCACGGTAGGCAAAGTGACCCTAACGGAAGGCTTTGCGATGACCCTCGATTTCCCCGACACCGACGAAGTATTGGCGACAACGCGGGCCTCGGGCGGGCGGCGCCTGATTGGGCTGACCTCGCTGGCGCTGCTGGGGGTGTTCCTGATCTATGTCGCATTCACATCGTCGCCCGGTCTTGGCTGGCAGGCGTTCTTGTTGTTTCTGGGCGGCACAGCGATCTGGATGGCCGACAAGATGCGCCGGGCCACGGCGGGGGCCATCGAACTGACCCCAATGGTGCTGCGCGACAGTGACGGCACGATCATCGCGCATGTGGCAGACATCGAACATATCGACCGGGGGGTTTTTGCCTTTAAACCCTCGAACGGCTTCTTGCTTCGGACAAAATCCGGGATCGGCGGCGACACTATCTGGCGGCCGGGTCTGTGGTGGCGAGTCGGGCGGCGGGTCGGAGTGGGTGGCATGACCCCCGGCAGCCAGACCAAGTTCATGTCCGAGATCATCTC
>JBFGFW010000266.1:0-4153 GCA_041579395.1 Sulfitobacter sp. | reverse complement strand
GTGCGCACGTCGGAGCGCAGGGCAAGGATGTCTTCGCGGTTGGCGCGTTTGACCTTGGGTTCTTCTTTAACAGCTTTCGCGTTGCGGCTAACCGGTTTTTCGACCGTGAGCAGCATCTTGCGATACGCTTCGAGGTCATCCTCGTATGGTACGACGGTGCCATCGCTGACAAGCCACAGCCGATCGGCGACCATCGACAAAAGGTGCATATCGTGGCTGACCAGGATCACGGCACCGGAATACCTGGTCAACGCTTCGACCAGCGCTTCGCGGGATTCGATGTCAAGGTGGTTTGTCGGTTCATCCAGGATCAGCAGATGTGGTGCATCAAGCGTGGCCAACAGCAGCGACAGGCGCGCTTTTTGACCACCGGACAGGCGACCGACTTCGGTATCGGCCTGATCGGGGCCAAGCCCAAAACCTGCCAGTTGGGCGCGCAGCTTTGATTGCATGATACCGGGACGCGCGCTGAGCATATGTTGCAGCGGGGTCTCATTGATGACCAGTTCATCCACCTGATGCTGGGCAAAGAAACCGATGCGCAGCTTGTTTGAATTGACCGCTTTGCCTTCGAACAGGACCAGCCGGTTCGACAGCAGTTTCGACAGGGTCGATTTGCCCTGACCGTTTCTGCCAAGCAAGGCGATGCGGTCGTCCTGGTCGATGCGCAGATTGAGACGCGACAAGACAGGCTTGCCTTCGGTATAGCCTGTGGACCCGCCTTCGATGCTGATGATCGGCGGCGACAGCTCGTCCGGCTGCGGGAAGGTAAAGACCTTGCGTGCGGCTTCTTCCGGCGGCGTGATCGTCACCATCTTGTCGATCATCTTCATGCGTGACTGAGCTTGCTTGGCTTTTGACGCCTTGGCCTTGAAACGGTCCACGAAGGCCTGCATGTGCGCCTTGTGCGCCTGCTGTTTCTTGGCCTGCGCCGTCAGTTGGGCCCGCTTTTCGGCTCGCATCTTGGCGAATTGGTCATAGTTGCCCTGATAATAGGTCAGCTTGCGGTCTTCGACGTGCAAGATGCCACCGACGGCGCGATTCAACAACCCGCGGTCGTGGCTGATGATGATCACGGTATGGGGATATTTGGCCAGGTAGTTTTCCAGCCAAAGCGCGCCTTCAAGGTCGAGATAGTTTGTCGGTTCGTCCAGCAGCAGCAAATCGGGCTGCGCAAACAGAACGCCCGCCAACGCGACACGCATGCGCCAGCCGCCGGAATATGCCGAGCAGGGTTGTTGCTGGTCATCATCGTCAAAGCCAAGCCCCTTGAGGATCGCGGCGGCGCGCCCTTCGGCGGACCATGCGTCGATGTCGGCAAGCCGGGTTTGCACCTCGGCGATGCGGGCTGGATTCTTGGTCGTCTCAGCCTCGGCCATCAGCGATGCGCGTTCGACATCTGCGGCAAGCACCGTATCGATCAGCGATACATCCGAGGATGGGACTTCCTGAGCGACGCCGCCGATCTTGGCGCGCGACGGCAAAGAAATTTCTCCGGCGTCCAGCCCCAGTTCACCGCGGATGAGGCGAAACAGAGTGGTCTTGCCAGCACCATTGCGTCCGACAAGGCCCACTTTGTGACCTTCGGGAATGACAGCCGAGGCTTCCTCGAACAAGGGACGGCCTTCGACAGAGTAATTGATTTCTGAAATGCGTAACATGGGCGCGGTGTGGACCATGTGCTGCCCCGCGTCAATCGCGGCTTTTCATGACGGGGGTGTCATGTTAGGGAGCGGCCAAATTAACCCCTGTAGGAGAGCTATCATGGCCCTTGAGCGCACATTTTCGATCATTAAACCAGACGCAACCCGCCGCAACCTGACCGGCAAGATCAACGCCAAGTTCGAAGATGCAGGCCTGCGGATCATCGCACAAAAGCGCATTCACATGACCAAGGCGCAAGCCGGCGTGTTCTATGCCGTGCATGCCGAGCGTCCGTTTTATGACGAATTGTGCGAATTCATGGCGTCAGAGCCGGTGATCGTTCAGGTTCTTCAGGGCGAAGGTGCCATTGCCAAGAACCGCGAAGTCATGGGTGCCACCAACCCCGCAGATGCCGCCGCAGGCACCATCCGCGCAGAATTCGCAGAATCCGTGGGCGAAAATTCAGTTCACGGATCGGACGCGCCTGAAACAGCCGCTGCCGAAATCGCCTATTTCTTCTCTGGCATGGAACTGGTGGGCTAAGCCAGCCACCGTTCGGAATTGATGAAAGGGGCCACGGGAAACCGCGGCCCTTTTTTGCATTATCCTAGCCGCCCAAAGTCGGATGATGCGACGACAATGCACCCTCTGGTTGGCGTGCTGCTGCCGCCCGATCACGATCTGAAAGATGTTCGTGCAGCAAATCGACGTTGCGTGTGTTCGCTTTCCAGCCGACATCAAAGAGATCACCCACCAGCGGGATCGCCCCGATCGCAAGGTCGATGCCCACATTGGCGCACATCTGTCCCAGTATGCGCCGACTGGCCCCCAGCCGATGCGCTTCCTTGACGATATAGCCCGCGGGCACCAACGCCAACGCGTCGCCGACGCCCGGTACCAGCCCCAGGATTGAATCCCACCCCACGCGCACCCCGATCAGCGGAATGCGCAACGCGGTGTCCATCCGGTGTGCAATATTTCTCAGACGGTCCAGATCGGCATGAGATTGGGGGGGCTGTCGGGTCATCTGGATCAGGGCCTTTCGGTGCGGTACCCCCGCAACAGGGGGCGCTAAGATCATTCGCACCCATTATGCATTGCGCACCCCGATCCTGTCCATCATCCGTTCAAATTCTGTCTGCCTTGGACATTGGGCACGGGCCTTGAGCGCATCAAACGCGACCCGAAGGGCTTTTTTTTCGTCGCCCTTGCAGTCATTCCAGGGGCGACACTGCAGGGCCATCACCAAAGCGTAATATCCGATGAAATGGGGGGAATGGCCGGATCGCAGCAGCTGCGCATAGGCGGCATCGGCCCCAAGGGCGCGCAATTCCTGTGCCGAGCCAATCCCGGCACGCGCGCAGCTTTGCTCGAACGCGGGGCCAAGATTTCGAATTGATGAAACGGGGGCGGTCATGGCGCAAGCTTAGGGGCGTGCACCGCTGCTGTCACTTTGCGATTGGTATTTCAGATGCTCGCATAATCGGTGAACATCGGCGGTCGGGGGATTGCCGGCTGATTTGCCGACTGAGTGGGCAACGGACCTGGAGTGGACGATGCGGGGGTCAGGATCGGTGTTGTTGGCTCGATACGTGCCATGGGGCTTCTCCGAAGGTGGTGTCTGGCGCAGGCAATACTGCGGGTCAGTCAACCATGCCAGCCGAATCTGCCGAAGGTGGGGCGGAACTGCGGTGGATTGCGGCCAAAATCCGCCCAACAGCCATGCAAGCGCTGCATACCGTCTATGGTTTGCACCTTGGCAGGCAGAGGCACATATCGATGGCAGGGCAACGAGGCCCAGAAACGGAAGACTGAAAATGAATACTCTGAACACATCCCGCACCGCCACCCCGGCCGAAGTTGACCGGGTTCTTGCTCAGGCACAGGCCCTGCGCAGCGCCTATATTGCACAAGGCATGCGCAATCTGACGGCACGTCTGCGCAAACTGTTCAATCGCGCACCCCGTGGTGCCGTTGCAGCCTAAGACAACGACCGGCTCCGTTTCCTCCCAAATGGACGCCTAACCTGAACATTCCGATTGTGGTGGATACGCCACCGCAAATCCGAGAAAGAGAGAATTAAGATGAGCTATACCACTTCAATGAACGCAGCCCCGGCCCAAAGCCTCATGGGCAAGATGCGCACCTTTATCGAGATGCGGCGGCGTCATGTCGCGGACCAGCGCGCGATACGCCAGACCTTTGCGGAACTGTCCGCCATGAATGACCGCGAACTGGCTGACATCGGCGTCGCGCGCGGCGACATCCGCCATATCGCGTCACAAGCCGTCGCGAATATCTAAACCGCCGCGATCTGACAGAAATTCACCGCCGCAGAGCACGCCACTTTGCGGCGGTTTCATATTTACACGCATAGGATATATTGGAATGTTGCTGCTACTTACTGTGTCTAAACAATTTATTCAGCAGAAATGGCGGAGAGACAGTCCGCCTGCATCGAACTTATCTGTGCACAGGCGGAGGCACCTGAACATCTATGAACACATCT
>JBFGFW010000265.1:0-4160 GCA_041579395.1 Sulfitobacter sp. | reverse complement strand
AGCGGCGGTTGCAGCACATCGCCGTCCATCACCGTATGCGCCTTGGCCGCAAAGCCAAGGTCGCGCAGATGCCGGGCCAGAACGCCGCCCAAGACGGAAAAGCGCAGATAGGCGCGCATGGACTGCGCGGTGCTGATCCAATCGTCGCCCGAGGCACCTTCCATCGTGTCGAAACCCTGATCGATGACAACGCTAAGCGCCTGATCATGGGGCGGCGTGACGGGCGCGCCTGTGGTGTCATGGCTGTACCACGTCCAGTCGGGGCAGGCCGACGACCCCGCCGCGTCGACCCCCAGAAAATAGGCCGCAGCCTTAAGGTTCGCGGCATCGGCATCGGGTGTGGTCGCGCGGGCAGTTGTTGCCACTGCCCCTTCCTGCAGCAGGATCAATGCCCCCAGCAGGCGGCGTTGCGCGGCGGCAGGCGCGCATTTGACGACATGATTGCCCCCTTTCATGGCGTCCTGCACCCGGGGGCCCATATCGCCAAACTGTCCGCGGGCAAACATGTCGGCCCGTTTCGGCACGCGCGGCACATTGGCCGCGTCGATATAGGTGGTGGGGGTATCGACCCGCTTGAGCGTCTCGAACGGGTGCGGGCCGTCGGCAAAGTCGCGTTTGGCATAGGGGTCATGGCTGCGCGCGCTGGCCCCGCCGTGGGTACCCAACTGCCAGACGGCACCCCGCAGGATAGATGCGGGCTGCTCTGGCAGGGGCCGCAGGGGCAGATCCGGGGCCAGTTGCATATCGGTGGTCACAGCGGCCAGGCCATAGCGGGCACCCAGCCAAGGGGCCTGCGCCGCGCCGTCGTGCGACACCGTCAATCCGGCAGCGATGGCAAGCTGCGGCAGGTTCACGTCGGTGGCACAGGCACTGTGGGCGCGGGCGTCAAAGCCCAGAATACGCAGGTATTCGGCCAGAACGACTGCGTTTTCACTGGCGCGCAGGGCCGCGCGGTGCGGCTGCGCATCGGCGATCCAATCGCTGCCGGGTTCGTCCGGGCGGGGATCGCGCGGATATGCCACCAGAATCACAAGCGCATGGGTGTGAGAGGTGACCGGCGCTTGATCGGCCCCAGCCGTGTCACGCAGATCGGCCATGATCGCGTCGACCCCTGCGGCCAGCGTCTTGGTCTGGCGCTGCTTCAGGTCGGTGACCAAAGCGGCGGTGTCCGGGTTTTTGCGCGGCGGGTTCAGGATCGCATCGCGGTGCAGTGCGCACACCCCCATCATCGACGCATCATTGAAGTATCCGAACGCCTTGAGGTGCTGCGCCCGCGCAGTTGGGTCTGCAGGTATGTCCGCCGGTGCCGCATTAACCTGGCCCGCCCGCAACGCGTCGATCATCGCCTGAAACGGACCCATTGCGTTGACGATGCTTTCGGGGCGGGCGTCCGCGCGAAAATCAAGCGGCGCAAAGGGCAGATCGGGCAGGCGGGCCAACGCCGCATCCTGACGGCGCAGCCGTTCCATTGGATAGGGGCCCAAATGCACGGGGCGTGATTTGCCAGAAAAAAGTTTCATAGTACCGTCGTCGCATTCCGCGGCTGCAAAGACCAGTGTTCCGCTCTGGCGCTTGACACCCGCTTGGGGCGCGACCCATTGTTCAGACATATTGAATGGAGGATCATATGACCGATTTCAACCGCCGTCACGCATTGGCCACAATGGGGGCTGCCGCCGCGTTAGGTCTTGCTGCGCCCGCCATCTCGCAGACCAGAAAAATCACTTTGGGTGCGCTGCGCTTTACCAGCCACGCAGGCACTTTCGTGGCCGTTCAGCGCGACTATTTCAAAGAAGCTGGCATGGATGTCGAGCTGAAGTTCTTTCAGGCGGCGCAACCCATGGCGGTGGCCATCGCCAGCGGCGACGTCGATTATGCGGTCACGGCCATTTCGGGCGGTCTGGTGTCCTTGGCCGACAAGGGCGCGATCAAGGTGATCGGCGGCGCGCTGTCCGAGGAAAAGGGCATCGACGGGCAGAAGTTTCTGGCGTCCGATGCGGCGTTTCAGGCGGGTGTCACGGCCCCCGGCATGCTGGACGGCAAAAGCTTTGGCATGACCACTGCGGGGTCGTCGTTCCACTATATGGGATCAAAGATGGCGCAGGCCGAAGGCATTTCGATGACTTTCAAGCCGCTGCAAAAAGTCGGGGCCATCATTGGCGCGTTGAAATCGGGCCAGATTGACGCTTGGTCCATCGTGCCGCACATCGCCAAGCCGCTTGCCGGGTCCGGTGCCGTGCACATCATCGGCGATGTCGCGGATTACCTGCCCGATTATCAGGTCACCACCGTGTTCACATCGACCAAGAACGCCGAAGTGGAAAAGCAGCAGACGCAGGACTATCTGGCGGCCTATTCCAAGGGCGTGGCCGATTACAACGCCGCGATGATTGAACAGACCGCCGGGGCGGACGGCGTGGCCGAGATGGTCAAGCTGATCCACAACTACGTCTATGCTGACAAGACGCTGGAGGACGCGACCGCGGGAATCGTCAACGGTACGATGCGTCTGAACGAAGGGGCGGCACTGAACGTCGCATCCGTGCGCGATCAGTTGAAATGGTTCCAGTCCGAAGGGCTGGTCGACAGCGGCATCGCACTTGAGACGCTGATCGACACCTCGTTTGTCAAGACAATGGGCGCGTAACAAGCGGCCAGCGCGGGCCGGGCAGATTCGGTTCGGCCTGCGTTCATCGGGATAAACTTTCATGGATCTTAAGCTTGCAGGCGTCAGCCACTTTTATGGCGCGACCGAGGTGCTGCGCGACATAACGCTGGATATTCCATCGGGTCAGATCGTGTGCATTGTCGGCCCGTCGGGATGTGGCAAGTCCACACTGCTGCGCATTCTTGGCGGCCTAGAACAGCCGTCGAAAGGGGAGGTAATTCAGGTCGGTGCCCCGCCTGACGGATGCCTGAACCCGCTGACCTATATCTTTCAGGATTTCGCCCTGCTGCCCTGGCGCAGCGCGCGCGGGAACATCGCGCTGGTGCTGGAGGATCATCCGTTGGATGCCGCGACGCGCAATGCCATCATCGACGACGTGCTGGCGCGCACCAAGCTGACGGAATTTGCCGATGCGCTGCCGCGGCAATTGTCCGGCGGGATGAAGCAACGTGTGGCGATTGCCCGCGCGCTGGCCGTCAATCCTGCCGTGATGCTGATGGATGAACCGCTTAGCGCGCTGGACAGCCAGACCCGCGAATTGCTGATGGATGACCTGATCAGCCTTTGGACGCGCCAGCCCTTTACGGCCGTTTACGTGACCCACAATCTGGCCGAAGCCGTGCGGTTGGGCCACAAGATCGTGGTGCTGTCGCGCCGCCCCGGCCAAATCCGCGAGGTTGTGGACCTGGAGACCCCGCTGGCCGATCGTGCATACGGCGATGCCGAGCTTGAGGTGCAACAACAGCATCTGTGGGGGTTGATGCGCGAAGAGGCCGCTGCCGCCGATGCGGAGCTGGTCAATGTCTGACACCAGTCAAAACGTCCGGTTTCGCGGTGGCGGTTTTGCCCCCAAACGGCGGCGTGGCATGGGTCTGCTGGTATTTGTGCTGCTGATCCTGCTGGCCGAATGGGGCACGCGGACCGGGTTCATCTCAAACTTGACCCTGCCGCGACCGTCCGATGTTCTGCTGACCTTTGTCGAGCTGTGGGACAGCGGACTGCTGTTCAAGCATCTGATCCCGTCGCTAAGCCGGTTGGCCGTCGGGGCGACGATGGGTGCAGTAGTTGGCATTGCCGTGGGGGTGATGATCGGTTTGTTCAGCTATGTGCGGGCCGGGCTGGTCCCGCTGGTCGCGGCGCTGTTCCCGATACCCAAGATCGCGCTGCTGCCGCTGTTCGTGATCTGGTTCGGCATCGACGAAGCCAGCAAATACGCGCTGATCGCCTTTGGCACCTTTACGCCCACGGTCGTGGCAACCTATGCCGCGGTCGACAATGTGGACCGCAGCCTGATCCGCATGGGGCAAAGCTTTGGCCTGACGTGGTGGTCGATCGTGCGCAAGATCGTGCTGCCCGGTGCCATGCCCGGCATCCTGTCCGGCCTGCGAATTTCACTGGCAATTGCGATCATCCTGCTGGTCGCCGCTGAAATGCTGGGCGCGGAATACGGGATCGGTGCGTATATCCTTGAGGCCGGCAGCCTGTACGATCT
>JBFGFW010000264.1:0-4199 GCA_041579395.1 Sulfitobacter sp. | reverse complement strand
GGCAGCACGCCAACATGATTTTCTGTCTGGTGCGCACCGACAAGAAGGCCAAGCAGCAGGAGGGCATTTCGTTCTTGCTGATCGACATGGACACTCCCGGCATTGAAGTGCGCCCGATCATCCTGTTGGATGGGACAGCCGAGGTGAACGAGGTTTGGTTTACAGATGTCAAAGTGCCGGTCGAAAATCTGGTCGGCAAGGAAAACGAAGGCTGGACCTATGCCAAATATCTGCTCACCCACGAACGCACGAACATCGCGGGCGTCGGGTTCTCTCAGGCGGGTCTGACGGCGGTCAAGCGGATCGCGAAATCCGAAATGGCGGGTGGCAAGCCGTTGATCGAGAACCCCCATTTCGCGGCACGGGTCGCGCGGGTGGAAATTGATCTGATGGCGATGAGCACGACCAATCTGCGGATCGTGTCAAAGGCCGCAGCAGGCACGGCACCGGGCGTGGAATCGTCGATGCTGAAGGTCAAGGGCACGATCATCCGACAGGAAATCAACGATCTGGCGCGTCGTGCGGCGGGTGCCTATGCGATGCCATTCGCGTCCGAGGCGATCGAGGGCAGCAATCTGGCCCTGCCGGATCCGCTGAACGCCGGCCCCGTGGCAGCGCAATATTTCAACAATCGCAAACTGTCGATCTTTGGCGGCTCGAACGAGATTCAGCGCCAGATCATTGCGAAAACCATGATGGGAGGCGGCGCATGAACTTTGACCTGACCGAAGAGAGGCAGATGCTGCAAGACAGCCTGCGCCGTTTTCTGCGCGACAAATACGATACGGCCACGCGCAACACGATCCTTGAAAGCGACAGCGGCTTTTCCGCCGACATCTGGACCAAGCTGGCTGAGTTGGGCGTGATCGGTGCCCTCTTCACCGAAGAGCAGGGCGGTTTTGGCGGCAAGGGCTTCGACATCGCCGTTGTCTTTGAAGAACTGGGTCGCGCCGGCGTTGTCGAACCGTTTCTGGACACGGCCATTTTGGCCGGCGGGTTGATTGCCGATTTGGGCAATGATGACCAGCAGGCCCATATCGAAGACATTATCGGCGGTGGCCTGCAACTGGCCTTTGCCCATGGTGAGCCGGCCAGCCGCTATGACACCAACCGCGTCAGCACCACTGCCAAGGCCGATGGCGATAACGTTGTGCTGAACGGGCGCAAGGCCGTCGTCGTGAATGCGGAAAACGCCGACATGCTGGTCATCTCTGCCCGCGAAAGCGGCGATGTGGCCGACGAAGATGGTATTTCGCTGTTTCTTGTACCCGCCGATGCAACGGGCGTAACATTGCAAGGCTATGCGTTGTTGGCTGGCGGTCGCGCTGCCGAAGTGACGCTGGATGATGTCAGCGTGCCCGCATCGGCCCGCTTGGGCGAAGCCGGCAAGGCATTCAAGGCGATCGAGGCGCGGGTGGCGACAGCGAACGTCGCGATCTGTGCCGAAACGCTGGGGGCGATGGAAACTGCAACCCGCCTGACGCGCGATTATCTGATGACGCGCAAACAATTCGGCAAGCCGATTGGTACCTTTCAGGCGCTGGCGCACCGCATGTCCGATCTGCTGATCGAGATGGAGCAAGCGCGTTCTGCCGTGATTGTTGCTGCGGGCCACCTAGAGGCCGACCGCAAGGCTCGTGAAAGTCATGTGTCTGCCGCAAAGAACCTGCTGGGCCGCGCGGGCCGACTGGTGGCGGAAGACAGCATCCAGATGCACGGTGGTATCGCGATGACCCAAGAATACGAACTGGCCCATATCGCCAAGCGTATCGTCATGGCAGACCACCGCTTTGGCGACACGGATCATCATCTGGAGCGCTACATTGCTCTTGCCGCAGCTTGATGAAAGCCTGCTGATCCGGGACGAGACCGGCACCCAGACGCTGATCGGATATGTCGTGGACATATCCGATCCGGCGCACGGGCGCTGCCATCTTGATCTGGGTCCGCAACACCTGAACCGCCACGGCGTCTTGCACGGTGGCATCGCGGCGGTGCTGCTGGACAATGCCTGCGGCATGACCGGTTCGCTTAGCGTCGATCCGACGGGCAAGAATCCGTTCCTGACGATCTCGTTGACCACGCAGTTTCTGGCGGCAGGTCTGCCGGGGCGGGTGACGGCGACAGGGACGGTCAAGGGCGGCGGGCGCAGCCTATTGTATATCGACGCCGATCTTGTCCACCAGGACGGCACGGTGATTGCCACGTCCACCGGCGTGTTCAAACGCGTGCCACAGGAGAAACTGAAATGAGCGCACGGATCGAAGACCAGGGCGACCGGATCATCGTCTGGAACGGAAACGCCCCCAAACGTGGCGCACTGTCGCCCGAGCTTTATGCCTGCATCCAGCAGGCGATTAATCTGGCGGCTGAACCGCGCGTCCGGGCGGTGATCTTGACCTCTGAGGGGGATTTCTTCTGCGCGGGTGGTGATCTGACCGTGCTGATCGAACGCCGCACATTGTCCGAAGAGGACCGGCGCGGCAAGATCGACGATTTGCACGACATTATCCGCGCGATCCGCACCAGCCCGGTTCCGGTGATTGCTGCGGTCGAGGGGGGTGCTGCGGGTGCGGGCCTATCCTTTGCGCTGGCCTGTGATCTGATCGTTGCGGCCAAGGGCGCGAAATTCACTGCGGCCTATGTCAAGGCCGGGCTGGTTCCCGATGGCGGGCTGACCGCGTCGCTGGCGCGGGCACTGCCCCGGCAACTGTCGATGGAGATGTGCCTGCTGGCGCAGCCCATAACGGTTGACCGTATGCATGACCTGGGGGTGGTGAATGTCTTGACCGACCCCGGTCTGGCGTTTGCCGGTGCGATGGATCTGGCGGACCGTCTGGCGCAAGGACCGCGCAAGGCGCAATCGGCCATTCGCGGGCTGGTCGCCCAAGGCTATGATGCGTCTGAGGCTGACCAACTGGACGCCGAACGGGACGCAATGGCCCATGCATCCGGCGCGGATGAGGCCGCCGAGGGCATCGCGGCGTTCCTGGAAAAGCGCAAACCGAATTACGGCAGCTGACGCGCTGTCGATCACGACGAACCGCATTGCCCAGAAAGGGCCGTCCGGGATTTTGACGACTGCAGGGAGGCAGGGAAACGATGGCACGAGTAGAGGACTATCTTGCCCGACAGGTCAGCGAACGCGGCACCGCCCAAGCGCTGCGCGACAGTTTGGGGGCCAGCTGGACATTCGACGACTTCGACAAGGCCAGCGATGATCTGGCGCAGACCCTGAAAGACGCCGGTGTGCAGCCCAACGACCGTGTGCTGCTTTTGTCCGAGAACTGCGCCGCTGCGGTGGCGGCGGTATTTGGAGCATGGAAGGCCGGCGCGGTCATCATCCCCGTCAACGCGCGGCAGACGCAGGCAGAAGTGAAACGCATTCTGGATCACGCCACACCCGCAGCGGTGCTGATGACCTCCGAAGCCTCTGTCGATGCGGCAAAGCACAGTGCCAATCTGGGTGGTGGCGCGGTCACTGGTGCCTTTGGCACGCTGGATCTGGCCACGCCGATTGCCAGCAACCCCGATCCCGATCTCAGTGATGTCGCGGTTCTGCTGTACACCACCGGTACCACTGGCGACCCCAAGGGGGTGATGCTAACCCATGATAATGTGCGCTTTGGCGGCATGACCTCGGCCAATCTGCGCGGCATTAAGGCGGGCGATGTGGTCTATGGCGTGCTGCCGCTGACCCATGTGTTTGGTTTGTGTTCGGTCTTGACCGCATCCTGTTATGTCGGTGCCGAAGTGCGCCTGGAAGCGCGTTTCTCTGCGGCAAAATTATATGACGCACTGACCAACGGTGTGAATTTCCTGTCGGCCGTGCCGCAGATGCACGCGCTCTTGATGCAATACACCAAGGAACAGGGGCTGACGCAGCTGAACTCTGACACGTTGCGCTATGTGTCGTCGGGGGCTGCGCCGCTTGATCCGGCATGGAAGCGCAAGGCCGAGGGGTTTTACGGCGTCGCGATCCAGAATGGATACGGGATGACCGAGACAACGGCGGGCACGTCGGCGACCAGCAACCCGATCGGGTCGCCTGACATTTCGGTCGGGCCACCCCTGCCGGGTGTCGAAGTCAAGATTGATGACACGGTTGAAGGCGGCAGCCCAGGCAGCGGCGAAGTGTTGACGCGGGGACCACACATCATGAAGGGCTACTACAAGAACCCGGTCGAGACCGCCAAAGT
>JBFGFW010000263.1:0-4200 GCA_041579395.1 Sulfitobacter sp. | reverse complement strand
CGACAAAGCCCGACGCGGGTGTAATTGATGCCAGACCCGCAATCGTGCCGGTAACGATGCCGACCAACGACGCCTTGCCAAACTTGATCCGCTCCCACAGCGCCCAGGTCAGCGATGCCGTCGCCGCCGAGATATGCGTGACGGTGATTGCCATTGCCGCACCGCCATCCGCCGCCAGTTGCGACCCGCCGTTGAAGCCAAACCAACCCACCCACAGCATCGCGGCACCGATCATCACGAAACCGGGGTTATGCGGCGGCGTGGTGTTCTGCAGCCGTGGTCCAAGAAAGATCGCCAGGATCAGCGCGGCCAGACCGGCGGTTTCATGAACCACGATGCCGCCTGCGAAATCACGCACGCCGACCTCTCCGAAAATTCCGCCATCCGCCAGAAAACCGCCGCCCCAGACCCAATGCACCACCGGCGCATAGCACAACAGCATCCACAAACCCGAAAACAGCAGGACAAAGCCAAAGCCGATGCGTTCAACATAAGCCCCGACGATCAGCGCGGGCGTTATGATCGCAAAGGTCATCTGAAACGCAAAGAACAGCACCTCGGGCAGGGTACCCGACAAGCTATCGGCGGTGACACCGTTCAGACCGATTTTATCCAACCCACCCCAGATGCCCGTTGTGCCCGACCCGAACGCGATGGAATAGCCGAACAAGAACCACAGCACGCTCATCAAACAGGCGATGGCATAGCAATGCATGAAAACGCTCAGGACGTTTCGGCTGCGGACCAGCCCGCCATAGAACAGCGCGAGTCCCGGCAGCGTCATGAAAAGAACCAAGGCCGTCGCGGTCATGATCCAGGCGGTGTCGGCAGCATTCATTGTTCGGTGTCCCCCAAGAAATTTAACGTCTCTGGCGGTCAAAACGGATGGCGCGCCTTAGGAAAAGCTGAAATGCAGGCAGCGCCGGTGAAATATCGGGCGTTTTCGGGTTTGCGCAAAAATAAGGCACACTTCTGCGCGAAGCGCCTGAAACTTGTGCGCTTGTGGAACGGTTAGGAAACGGCGGCCAGAAGCAGCGCCAGCGCATGGTCCCGTGCCGCCAGGCGAACGTTGGCGCGCCCCAAGGGGCCAAAGTCACAGGTTTCTGTCGTGATGCCGTTGGGGGTGGCCAAGGCAAAGCAGACGCGACCCTCTGGCTTGTGCTCTGATCCGCCGGGGCCTGCAATGCCGGTGATCGCCACGGCAATCTGCGCCTGCGACCCCGTCAATGCACCCGTCACCATTTCCAGTGCCACCTGTTCGGACACGGCACCGAAGCGATCCAGCGTTTCAGGCAACACCCCCAGCATGTCGATCTTGGCGGCGTTGGTATAGGTGACATAGCCGCGGTCGAACATCAGCGATGATCCGGGCAGGTCCGTCAGCGCCGCCGCGACCATGCCGCCCGTGCAGCTTTCGGCGCAGGCCAGCATCACACCGCGGGCGCGCGCCTGCGCCAGCAGTTTATCCGCTTCAGAGAAGCCCATGATAGATCCCGGCCAAGGCCACGACCCCCAGCAACGCAAACACCCCCGCGATGACATCGTCCAACATCACACCAAGCGCATCGCCCCGACGATCGGCCCAACCGACGAGCTACGGTTTCCAGATGTCGAACAGGCGAAACAGCGCAAATGCCGCGATCCAGCCAGGCCACATCACCAGAATGTTCAGCCCCATCGACCACGCGGCATAGCTAAGCGGCAGCAGGGCAATCCACTGGCCCGCGACCTCGTCGATCACGATCTCGGACGGATCATGGTCGGTGCTGCCCGCGGTCATCTGCGCGGTGGCCCACCAGCCCCCCGCAAAGGCCACCAAAATGCCCACGATGAGCAACGGAAAGCCCCCGATCACATGCAGCAGCCACCCCCAGGGCAGGGCGACCAGCGACCCCCATGTGCCCGATGCGGGGCGGATATAGCCGACGCCCAAAACGGTTCCGATCAACTGAGGTATTTTCATGCTTTCACCAATGTTGCTGTGGCCATGCAGGCGATGCCTTCGCCGCGACCGGTAAAGCCCAGACGTTCTGAAGTGGTCGCCTTGACCGACACGCGCCCCGCCTCAAGCCCCAGAATGTCGGCCATCACACGCCGCATCTCGGGCGCGTGGGGGCCCACCTTGGGGAATTCGCAGATCAATGTGCAATCGACATGGGTCAGCGTGAACCCCTCGCTGCGCGCCAGATCGGCGGCGTGACGCAGGAAGATGTGGCTTTCGGCCCCTTTCCACTGCGGATCGGACGGGGGAAAATGCTGGCCAATGTCGCCCATGGCCAACGCGCCATAGATCGCATCCGTCACGGTGTGCATTCCCACATCGGCATCAGAATGGCCCACAAGCCCCTGATCATGCGGAATTTTCACGCCACACAGGGTCACGTGGTCGCCGGGGCCAAAGGCGTGCACGTCAAATCCGTTGCCGGTGCGAATGTCCATGCGGCTCTCCAATATGCGGGCGGCGCGGGTCAAATCGCCGGGTAGGGTGATTTTCAGGTTATCCACACTGCCGGGGGTGATGGCAACGACCATTCCCGCCGCGCGCGCGACTTCGACATCATCGGCGGCACTGCCGACAAAGGCACGATGCGCCGCAAAGATGGCTGCGGTATCGAACCCTTGGGGCGTTTGCGCGGCAAACAGCGCCGAGCGGTCCTGTGTTCCCGCAACCGCGCCGTCTTCGGCCAGCCACAGCGCGTCGGTGACCGGCATCCCCGGCGCGGCGGCGTGCCCGTCTCCAAGCGCATCGATCACCGCGTTGATCACCTCGGCCGACACGCAGGGCCGCGCGGCGTCGTGGATCAGCACCTGATCGGCTGTGCACAGAGACAACCCGTTGCTCACCGACCCTGCGCGGTCCACGCCGCCCTCGGCCACAATGCAGCCCTGCGCCTGAAAACCTGCGGCCTCGGCCATGTCATCGCGGTTCAGAACGACAATGATTTCGGTGACCCGAGGATGGGTCAGAAACGCCGCCAATGTATGGTCGATCACCCGTTTGCCCGACAGCGCCTGCCACTGCTTGGGCACCGGACCACCCGCGCGGGTTCCACGTCCCGCAGCGACAATCAGGGCGGCAATTCTGGGATGTGACGGCATTGGCAGATCTCCAATCTGGGGGACAGTCTTAGGCAAAGCGCGCGCAGGACGCAATCGCCCCGGACCACCGCCCAATATTTAGGCGATCCGCCCCTTTTACGGTGGATCAATGCGCAGGAATTATTGAGTTTTGGGCCAACCGCCGTTACACGGTCTGAACCTGCACAAGGATTAAGCGTTTTGGGGTTGCCCGATCTGCCATTCACGCTCGCGCCGCCTGTTTTACTGGCACCTATGGCCGGGATCACCGATCTGCCGTACCGTCGGCTGGTCGCGTCCTTTGGGGCGGGCTTGGTCGTGTCGGAAATGGTGGCCAGCGTCGATATGATCAACGCACGTGTCGGTGCCCGCGAAAAGGCTGAATTGGGCTTGGGGGTCGAAGGCACAGCCGTGCAATTGGCAGGCCGCGAAGCCGCCCCCATGGCCGAAGCCGCGCGAATGGTCGAAGCCCAAGGCGCGCAGATCATCGACATCAACATGGGATGCCCGGCGAAAAAGGTCACGCAAGGCTATTCCGGGTCCGCGTTGATGAAAACGCCAGACCACGCGCTGCGCCTGATCGAGGCGGTGGTGAATGCCGTCAGCATCCCGGTGACGCTGAAAACCCGTCTGGGGTGGGATGATGCGCTGCTGAATGCCCCGCAGATCGCTGCCGCCGCCGAAGCCGCCGGTATAACGATGATCACGGTCCACGGGCGCACCCGCTGCCAGTTCTACAAAGGTGCCGCCGACTGGGCCGCCATCGCCGGCGTGAAGGACGCCGTGTCGATCCCGGTGATTGCCAACGGCGATATCATCAACACCGCGACGGCCCGGCAAGCCTTGGTCGCGTCCGGCGCGGACGGCGTGATGATCGGGCGCGGCGCGCAGGGACGTCCGTGGCTGCTGGCCAGCGTGGCACATGATATTTTTGGCACGCCTGCGCCAACCATCCCGCAAGGGGCCGATTTCGCGCGCATGGTCGCCGACCATTATGAGCACATCATACAGTTCTACGGTGTGCAGACCGGCCTGCGCGTCGCGCGCAAACATCTGGGCTGGTACATGGACACCTGCGAAACACCCGATGATCTGCGCCGCGCCGTGCTGACCGCCCGCGAT
>JBFGFW010000262.1:0-4207 GCA_041579395.1 Sulfitobacter sp. | reverse complement strand
GGATCCGTCCAAAGCCCGCCCTGGGTGGCCGTGACGGTGTCCTTCGAAAATGTCAGGCGCGACAGCGAAAACAGCATGAACAGCAGCATGACCGCCTCGGCACCAAAGCCTACGCCGGTGTCGTGGGTGCCCCCCAGCGGTGAAATGCCAGATGTGGCCATCACCGACATCGCGTGGCAAAGCGCTACCAGCGACCGGTCACCATTGGCCAGCAGCAACAGCCAAAGCACCAGGGTCAGCGCCAGATAGGTCGGTCCCAGGGCGGTCGTTGCCCGCAAAAGCCGCTCCCGCGGGTTGATCGGGCCGGTGGCGGCGTGGTGCGCATCGGGGTTTCCCGGTTCCGCCTGCGACGTCACCTCGAACCCGCCAAGATGCAGAGGGGCGAGAATCGCAGAGGCAGATATCCACATCAACAGCCCACCCATCCAAGCCACCTGCGCGCGCCACAGATGCAAGGTATCGCTCAGCCGGCCTGGGTCGTCGAAAAGCGATGCACCGGTCGTGGTGATCGAACTGACCATGTCGAAATAGGCATTCAGGAACCGCGTCGTCGGCAGCGCCTCAAGGAACGGGATGGCGAGAATGGCGGGCAAGATCACGAAGCACGCCAATAGCGACAGCAGCGGCCCCAAGGCCCCGTGGCGGGTCTTGCGCCCGGAATGGGCAATGCCAATCAACGTGAAGACAACGATCCCCAGCAGGCGGGAGTAGAAAAACGCCCGCGATGCCAGCAGATCGCGGGTCACGGCGGCGAAAAATGCCGGGATGATCATCGACGCGCAGAACACGCCGAAAATCAGCAAGAACAGCGGCAGCTGCAGGAATTCGCGCCGGATATGGCTTTTGCGTCTCACTGTATCAAGCCCCGCTGCTCCATTAGAAAAAGTCGATCGAGACCTGCATGAGCTGTTCGACCTGTGGCACATCGGAGGCCAGACAGAACACGGCGATCACGTCGCCTTCATCTATGCGGGTGTCGCCCAAGGGGCGGATCACCTTATCGCCCTTTTTCACCATCCCCATCAGCGCGCCTTCGGGGAAATCAATCTCGGACACGCGTTTGCCGGCAATCGGAGATGTGGAAAGCACTTCGGCCTCGATCACCTCGGCCTCGGCGTCGCCAATCGAATAGACCGCCCGCACGCGCCCGTGACGGATGTGCCGCAGGATCGAACTGACCGTGGTTGCACGCGGGTTGATATAGGCGTCGATGCCCAACGGTTCCATCAGCGGCACCAGCGTCGGATCGTTGATCAGCGCGATCACATAGGGGCAGCCTTCGGATTTTGCACGCACGCAGGCCAGCATGTTGGTCTTGTCGTCGTCGGTAATCGCCAGCATCGCATCGGCGCGGCCAATCCCCGCCTCGGCCAGCAGGGCAGCATCCAGACCGTCACCGTTCAGCACGATTGTCCGCTCCAGCGCTTCGGCGGCGCGTTCGGCATTGGAGCGGTTCTTTTCAATCATCTTGGTGCGGACGCGCTTTTCACGTCCCTCAAGGCTTTGCGCGACGGCAAGCCCGACGTTGCCCCCGCCGACCAGTACGACACGGTCCAGCTTGCTGGTTTTCTTGCCAAAAATCTCAAGCGTGCGGGGGATGTCGTCGCGGTGACTGAAGACATAGCAGGCATCCCCGACGAACAGTTGGTCCTTGGCTTCGGGGGCGAACAGGGTACCATCGCGGCGGATGCCCACCACCACGGCGCGCAGCGTGGAAAACAGGTCGGTCAACTGGCGCAAAGGCGTGTTGACGACCGGGCATCCTGCGTCGATCTGGATCCCGATCAGATGCGCCAGCCCGCCCATGAACACTTCGGTATCGAAGGCGGCCGGTGCCGACAGGCGTTGCAATGCGGCGGCGGCGACTTCTTTTTCCGGGCTGATGACGACGTCGATCGGCATGTGATCGCGGCGGTACAAATCGGAATAGATGGCCGTCAGGTAGGACTGGCTGCGCAGGCGTGCGATCTTGCGGTTGATGCCAAAGACCGAGTGCGCGACCTGACAGGTGACCATGTTCACCTCGTCCGAATGGGTCGCGGCGATGATCATTTCCGCATCGCGGGCCCCGGCGCGGTCCAGCACATCGGGATAGCTTGCAAAGCCGGCGATGCCTTGGACGTCCAGCGTTTCGGTGGCGCGGCGCACCAGATCGGCGTTGCTGTCGACGATCGTGACATCGTTACGCTCTCCGGCCAGGTGACGCGCGATTTGCCAGCCCACTTGACCTGCGCCGCAAATAATCACTTTCATGAGGGGTTCCTTTGGCTTTGCGCCCTAAGTCATCAGGTAGCGAAGGTTGCACGCTTGACCACCAATTTGAATGACAGATGGCTTTGCAGGGGTCAATTCAATTGTCCAGATCACAGCAGTCTTGGGAGGGAATCGGATATGATACAGAAATCTTTTGGTATTGTTGTCGCCGCAGGTCTGCTGGGACTTGCGGCGTGCGCGCCGCTGAACACCTATTACAAGCCGGGGGCCAGCGTCACCGCCCTGCAACGCCAGACCACCGCCTGCGAGGTCGAGGCGCTGGCGAAGGTGCCTCCGTCGACGCAGATCCGGCGTGATCCGCCACGCTTTGTGCCGCCGCGGCAGGTTTGCCGAAGCCCGGACAAGTGCCGCATACTGCCGGGGTATTTTGAGCCGGGAGAAGTCTATACCTTCGATCCGAACGCCAATCTGCGCCGCCGCGTCGAAGCGCAATGCATGGCCGACAAGGGCTTTGCGCCCGTGTCGATCCCCGCGTGCCCGTCCGGTGTGGCAGATGCCGCCCCGCGGGCGGCAACGCGCACCCTGCCCCCGTTGACCGCAGCGTCCTGCGTTATCCGTAATTCCGACGGCAGCTTCCAGATCGTGACACGCGGCTAGGCCGCGAGGGTCAGGTGACGGTGTCGGTCTCCTCGTCCACATGGGCGATGCGGGTGCCGGACTTGGCCGAGGTCACAACGCCCAGACTTTTCAGCTTGCGGTGCAAGGCCGACCTTTCCATGCCGACGAAATTGGCGGTGCGGCTGATGTTACCGCCAAAGCGGTTGATCTGGGTCAGCAGGTATTCGCGCTCGAACGCCTCGCGGGCTTCGCGCAGCGGCAGCGTGGCCAGCGCACCCGACAGCACGACACGGCCATCTTCGTCGCTGCTTTCCTCTTCGCCGGGCAATTCACGCGCCTCGATCGGGCCGCTGCCATCGCCCAGAATCAGCACCCGCTCGACCAGATTTTTCAACTGTCGCACGTTGCCCGGCCAGACCATCGTCTGCAGCAGCGCCACCGCATCGTCCGAGAAACTGCGCAGGGGCAGGCCCTGTGCCGCATTGAATTCCCCAATAAAATGTTCCGCCAGAACCGGGATGTCCTCGCGCCGGTCTTCCAGCGACGGCACCGCGATCGGGACGACGTTCAGGCGGTGAAACAGTTCCTGACGGAAAGTTTCCGCCTTGATGGCCGCGTCCAGATCCTTGTTCGTGCTAGAGATGACCCGCAGATCGACGCGCACCTTGTCGTTGCCACCGACACGGGTGAATTGCTGGTCCACCAAAACGCGCAGGATCTTTGATTGGGTTCCAAGGGGCAGATCGGCCACTTCGTCAAAGAAGATGACACCGCCATGGGCCTGTTCCAGCAACCCCGGCTCGATGCCCCGGTCTGGCGTTTCGCGGCCAAACAACACTTCTTCCATGCGGTCCGGTGCGACGCTGGCGCAGTTGACCGTGACAAACGGGGATGATGCGCGGGTCGAATGGGTATGGATATAGCGCGCGGCGATTTCCTTGCCTGACCCCGCAGGCCCGCGCAACATTACGCGGCCGTTCGATTTTGTCACTTTGTCTAACTGGCCCATCAGGGTTTTGAATGCCGTGGATGCGCCGATCATGTCGGTGTTGGCCACTTCACGGCGCTTGAGGCTCAGGTTTTCGCGGCGCAGGCGCGAGGTTTCCATCGCACGCCGGATCACCACCAGCAATTGATCGATGTTGAACGGTTTTTCGATGAAGTCATAGGCACCCTGCCGGATCGCCGCGACCGCAATTTCGATGTTGCCATGCCCCGAGATGATGACGACCGGCACATCCGGATTGTCGCGCTTGACGGTCTTGAGAATGTCGATGCCATCCATCCGGCTGTCTTTCAGCCAGATGTCCAGGATCATCAATGCCGGGGGTTCGGCGTTGATTGCCGCCACCGCCTCGTCTGAATTGCCGGCCAT
>JBFGFW010000261.1:0-4268 GCA_041579395.1 Sulfitobacter sp. | reverse complement strand
TGACCAGAGATACCGTGACCTATAACGATGCCCCGATGAAATTCGAGGCGGGCACCCCCGGCATTGTGCAGACCATCGGCCTGGGTGTGGCGCTGGAATATATGATGGACATCGGGATGGACAACATCGCCGCCCACGAGGCCACCTTGCGCGATTATGCCGTTGACCGTCTGGCCGGTCTGAACTGGCTGCAGGTTCAGGGCACGACTTCCGACAAAGCCGCGATTTTCAGCTTTACGCTGGACGGGCCCGCGCACGCGCACGACATCTCTACGATCCTAGACAAAAAGGGCGTTGCCGTGCGGGCAGGGCAGCATTGTTGTGGGCCGCTTATGGATCATATGGGCCAGACCGCCACCTGCCGGGCGTCGTTCGGCATGTACAACACCATCGGCGAAGTCGATACCCTGATCGAGGCGCTGGAACTGGCGCATGATCTTTTTGCGTGACGGGCGGCTGATTTTGTAATTGCAGGGGCGGCCCCGTCTGTCTATACCGCCCCTTGATGGACCCATAGCTCAGCTGGATAGAGCGCTGCCCTCCGAAGGCAGAGGTCGCTGGTTCGAATCCAGCTGGGTTCACCATCCTTCTGTTCCCCCCTTAAATTGACATGTCTCCCTACACCTTAGCGTTTCCACTTCGGGCGTTGACGGTCGGCCGGCCATTTGATTTCCCGCCCGCATCAAATCCTTCTGAACAATTTTCGTTCCGGCGCGTTGATGTCGGTATAACGAGGAACATTTACATGCGATTGATCACTGCCGCCCTTCCGATCCTGATGGCCTGTCCTGCTTTGGCAGTCACCAGCGAAGACATTGCCAATGCCAGCTATGACGGGGGCGCGTTGACCGATGGTCAATCCGGCCTGACAGTCGTTCTGCAGGTCCTGCTGGACCGCGCCGGCATCTCGCCCGGCATCATCGACGGTTACAAGGGCGCGATGAGCGAAAGCGCCCTGCGCGGTTTCGAAGCCCGCGAAGGTTTCACTGTCGATGGCCTGATGGATGCAGAAGTCTGGTCCGCACTTGGGGGTGACATGGCACCCACCGTGATGATGCAGTATAGCCTGACCGAAGAAGATGTCAGCGATCTGACCGACGCGATCCCGGACAACGTCGCCGAAAAGGCCAAGATGGACAAGCTTGGCTATCTCAGGGTATCCGAGCGGTTGGCCGAGCGGTTTCACATGGACGAAGATTTCCTGAAGGCGCTGAACCCGGAAGCCGGATTTACCGTAGGCGAAACAATCACCGTTGCCGATGTCGGCGAAAAGATGGAGGGCGAGGTCGCCCGCATCGAAATCAACAAGTCGCAGCGGCGCGCGATTGCCTTTGCCCAGGACGGTACGATGATCTCCAACTATCCGGTTGCCATCGGGTCCGAACAGACACCATCGCCCAGTGGTTCGGTCACCGTCCAAGCCGTGGCGATGGACCCGACCTATACCTATAATCCTGACGTCAATTTTGTCGCGGACGGCGTAACGGAGACGCTGATTTTGCCAGCTGGCCCCAACGGCCCCGTCGGATCGGTCTGGATCGATCTGTCAAAACCGACATACGGCCTGCATGGGACCGACACCCCAGCATCGCTGTTCACTGCCGTTAGCCATGGCTGCGTGCGCTTCAGCAACTGGGACGTGGAAGAGCTGGCCTATATGGTCAAGCCCGGCGTTGAAGTGACGTTCGTGGAATGATCAAGGCGACGCTGATATCGCTGATGATTGCAGGTCCGGGGGCCGTTTGGGCTGCCGGATCCGACCTGTCGTCCGACACGTCAGCAAGGCCCGTGCTGCGCCCCGATACCAGTGCGACGCCGTCAACCGATCAGGCGGACGAGGCGGAGGCGGCGAAACCTGTTGTGCCAGCGGTTCCGTCCGAAGGAATGCGTGACCTTTTGCGCCAGACCGATCAGGAATACGTCGCCTGCCTTGGAAAGTTGAATGAACTGGGGGTCATATACACCGAAACTGATCCGATCATTCCGGAAGATGATGCTGATTGCGGCATCTTGCGCCCGCTGAAAGTCACCGAGATCGCACCCGGTGTCGCCATATCCCCTGCCGCGACGATGCGCTGCCCGGCCATCCAAGCCCTTGCGATCTGGACCCGTGATTTCGTGCTGCCATCGGCAAAACGCGTGGCGGATCGGGGGGATTTGGTCGCGATACAGAACGGGTCTGGCTACATCTGTCGGCGGCGCAACAACGCCCCGGATGGCAAGCTGTCCGAACACGCCTTTGGCAATGCATTCGATGTCATGGGGTTCACCTTTGCCGACGGTCCCCCCATCGCCATTGAACCGCGCGAGGCGCAGGGTACCATGGCCGAAGCATTTCAAGATGCGGTGCGTGCCTCGGCCTGTCTGGATTTTTCGACCGTCCTTGGCCCCGGATCGAACGCATCGCATGCTGACCACCTGCATCTGGATGTGATTGCGCGATCAGGCGGATATCGCCTGTGTGAACAGGGCGGCGAAACCCCCTAGGTGTCCTTAAGCTTGCGGTATACCAACAAAAAACCCTCGAAAGACAGTGCCTTCAAAGGTTTTCTTAATGCGTAGGGTACGGTCAGTCTAGCGCCGACGGCCCCCCACACGGCCCGCCCGGCCGCGGCCTTCGTGGCCTGCTTTGGGCACAACCTTGTTGAACTTGATCCAATCGGTGCCATGGGGGTCGCGGTCAAACAGGAAGTTGGCGGCGCGGATCGCTTCCATCTCCTTGCCGGGGCCGGGCATTGTTGATCCCATGCCAAACAGCGTTACGAAGGTTTCATCGTCGATGTCGTCGGGCAGGATGATCCCCGCGGCAACGAGGCTTTCCTTCTTTTCGGCGATCTTCATCTGGTTTACCGGCAACGCGACCGGGTTCATGATCGCCGACGTCATGCCAGCTCCCATGGCCATTGGCAAAAACGCGTTGTTGATGCCGTGGCGGTTGGGCAGGCCAAAGCTGATGTTGGACGCACCGCATGTGGTGTTGACGCCCAATTCCTCGCGCAGGCGGCGCACCAGGGTAAATACTTGATGGCCTGCGGTCGCCATCGCGCCGATTGGCATCACCAGCGGGTCGACTACAATGTCATGGGCCGGAATGCCGAAATCAGCGGCGCGCTGCACGATCTTCTTGGCGACTTCAAAGCGCACGTCGGGGTCTTCGGAAATGCCCGTGTCATCATTCGAGATCGCAACAACCGGCACGTTGTACTTCTTCACCAGCGGCAGAACCAGTTCCAGACGCTCTTCCTCGCCGGTGACCGAATTCAGCAGTGGGCGGCCTTCGCAGGCCTCAAGCCCGGCTTTCAGGGCACCGGGCACCGAGCTGTCGATGCACAAGGGAACGTCGACCACCGCTTGCACACGTTTGATCAACTCGGGCATCAGCATCGGCTCGACAAAGTTGTTATCGGCATAGCGGGGGTCTTCGGCCATCTTGTTCGAGAAGACGGCACCCGAATTCACGTCCAGAACGTTCGCTCCGGCGGCTACTTGGGCGATGGCGTCGGCCTCGACCCGGCTGAAATCACCGCGCTCCAGTTCTTCGGCAAGGATCTTGCGGCCGGTGGGGTTGATCCGCTCTCCGATCACGCAAAAAGGCTGATCAAAGCCGATGATCGCGGTTTTGGTTTTGGATTCGACGACAGTTCTGGTCATTGTATTTTCGGTCCTTTAAGCGGCGTTGGCTGGTTTGGCAGCGTCACCACCATTTTCGATGGCCCAGGTTGCATTGGTCTTGATCCCCCCCAGCGGGAAGAAATGCACGTGGGAAATGTTGAAGTCGGGGTTTGCCGCCTTATGCGCCGCAAGGGCTGTCACCACGTCGGTCGGCTCGTAGGGCAGCAAAAGTTTGGTCACGTCCATCGCGCGCTTTTGCAGCACTTTCAGCGACGCGCCAACTCCGCATGCGATGGCGAATTTGATCAGGGTCTGCAGTTTGGCTGGCCCTGCGATGCCGATGTGGATGGGCAACGTGATGCCGGCATGACGCAGGCTGTCGGCCCATTCGATGATCGGCTGCGCTTCAAAGGCGAATTGCGTGACGATGGCCATCTCGGCATCCGTGCGCTCTGAATAACCCTGCTTCCACAGCAGCGCTTCGTCGACCCGCAAGCGCGAGCCATCCGCATCGATGTCGCGGTTGCCTTCGGGGTGGCCGGCGACGTGAAGCCTGGTGAACCCGGCCTTGTCGAACAGCCCCGTCTCAAGCAGTTGCATCGAGGAATGGAAGTCGCCGCAGGGTTCCGGAACGCCGCCGGCCAGTATCAGGCCCT
>JBFGFW010000260.1:0-4296 GCA_041579395.1 Sulfitobacter sp. | reverse complement strand
TTCTGAGGCGAGGATATAAGATGACGCACCGAAAAGTTCAACCGGTTCCGCACGCTCGCGGTGGTGATCTTTCAACCGACGCTTGTAGCGCCGAAGCTGTTTCTCCATTTTCTCCGAGCAGGAATCGAAAGACCCATAAATATCAGTAGCATGAGCTTTTGCCGATGCGGTCAATCCGGTTGAAAGGTGGACCGTCGCTTCGCAAACAAACTCGTAGCCGGATTTGGAAAAAACCACATTTGCGTCCGTCGGGCGCTCCGCATATTTCTTGACTGCCTCGCCCAGTTCAGTTTTCACATGGGTTTGCAGGGCTTCACCGATGTCGATTTGTTTGCCACTGATTTGGTACCGCATAAATTCTCCTTATTCTTATCGTTCTGAACAGAGTCTCCGACCGCAACGAGGCGGCAAAAGACGGGGTCAGATGCGGGTGAATGGCGTTGCGATCAGGTTGAATTTCTGTAGCCCTTTCGTGAAAGGGGTTTGCAAATCATACATGGAACGCGGAGTCGCCATACCCCTATTGAGCGCCGGAATATGATGAGTTGTCAAATAAAACCGGACGTTTGATGTGCGGAAAACAGCTTGGAATTTCGCTTTCCTGTTAAGAAATCCGGAAATTGTCGCCCAGATAGACGCGGCGCACGTTTTCATTCTGCACGACTTCCTCTGGCGTGCCCGACATCAGTACTTTGCCCTCGTGCAGGATATAGGCGCGATCAACGATCTCCAGCGTTTCGCGGACGTTGTGATCGGTGATCAACACCCCGATGCCGCGCTTTTTCAGGTCAGCGACCAGATTTCGAATGTCATCGACGGATATGGGATCGACCCCGGCAAAGGGTTCATCCAAAAGCAAATATTTCGGATCCGCTGCCAGACATCGTGCAATTTCAACGCGCCGGCGTTCCCCGCCTGACAAGGCCAAAGCAGGCGCGCGGCGCAGATGTTCGATGGAAAACTCTGACAGCAGCGCCTCAAGCCGTTCGCGGCGCTTGCGCCTGTCGGCCACCGAAATGTCCAGAATAGCCGAGATGTTGTCTTGCACGCTAAGGCCACGAAAAATGCTCATTTCCTGCGGCAGATAGCCAATTCCCAACTGAGCACGGCGATACATGGGCAGGCTGGTGACGTCCTTGCCGTCAATCGTGACCGTCCCGCCTTCGGGCATCACCAGACCCGCGACGGCGTAAAAGGTCGTCGTCTTGCCTGACCCGTTGGGCCCCAGCAGGGCCACGACTTCGCCCCGATCCAGATGCATCGAGAAATCACGGATGACGGTTTTCTTGCGATAGGATTTGCGCAGGTGTTCAATCCGCAGACCGCCCGCCCCGTCCTTCACCGTTAACGCGGGCGCGGACATCAGTTTTTACTGCCTGTCTGTAGCACGGTCCTGACGCGCCCTGACATCTGCGCGGTGCCATCGGACAGCTTTACGGTCATCGTGTCAGAGCTTAGCGCGTTCTGCCCCTGCGTCAGCAACACGTTGCCCGACATTACAATCGTGCCCTTGTCGATGTCGTAATCGGCGCGTTCAGATTCTGCGGCATCGGGGCCAGAAACCAGCGTCACCCCGCCGGTCGCCTCCAAACGGGCAATGCCGGTTTGCTTGTCACGGTAGACGACAAGAACGCGGGCTGCGGACAGACGCATTTCACCCTGCCCGATTACGACGTTACCTGTGAAAATCGCGGTTCCCGTCGCTTGATCCACCGACAGGTTGTCCGAAGTCACCTCGACTGGCAACGCGGTGTCCTGACGGATGGTGCCAAACGCCACATTCGTGCCCTGGGCGGCTACCGACATGGCGGACAGAATTAGGAAAATCGGCAGCAGGAAATGTTTCACACGCGTCACTCTATCAAAGGTTTGGGTCTGTATATCAGCTTAACCCGATTTGTGAAAAGCAATTGGGCGGCATCACTGGTTTCAGTCTGGGTGATCGACATGGACCCTGACTCGAGCGTGCCGATGGGGGCCGTACCGAACACCGGGCCAGGCGAGTGCAGGTTCAGCGATGACATTCCAGAGGTGACCAGTTCGCTGGTCATCCGGTATCCTGTGGAGGTGATCAGCACCACGTCGCCCTCAAGCTGGGCGTGATCTTTGGCCAAATCTATCACGGCCTCTTTGGATTGCAGGCGGATGGTGGCCCCTTGCGCTGTCTTGAGAGTGGCCCGGATGTTTTCGGCGCGGTTCAAACCGACCTGCCCGTCGGGCGTTGTCAGCACATCGGCAAAAAACGACAACTCGTCGCCATCGGCGGTGGCCCCGGTAAAAAACGGTGCGGTGATCTGCTGATCGCGCAGCCGTTCCTGTATTTCCTTTTCAGCAAACGGAATCGACTGAATCGGGTCAACCGACCGCGACAGCAAGAACAGCGTCGAGAGGAGGCCCAGGGCCATCAGGGGGAACACCACCTTCAGCCAGAACACCATCTTGGTATAGCTGTCCCTTTGCATGGCGGATTACCCCAATCCAACGCGCAGGCAGTCGTGGATATGCAGCAGCCCAAGGGGAATATCCGTGCCATCCGGGTCAAGCACCAAAAGGCAGGTGATCTTGCGGGTGTTCATGATGCCAACCGCCTTTTCGGCAAGCGCGTCCGGGGGTATGGTCACCGGATTTGCTGTCATCACGTCGCGGGCGCTCTTTGACATCAATCCGTCCAGATGCCGACCCAAGTCACCGCTGGTGATGATGCCCTGCAGGCTGCCCGCCGCATCGGTCACGATCACCACGCCAAAGGATTTGCTGCTCATCGCCATCAATGCGTCAGACATCGGCGCATCGACCTGCACCAAGGGCAATGCTGCGCCGGTGTGCATCAGATCGGCAACCCGGCTAAGCCGTGCGCCCAGTTTGCCGCCCGGATGAAAGTCGCGAAAATGCTCGGCGGTGAAGGATCGGTTTTCCATCAGCGCTATCGCCAGCGCATCGCCCATGGCCAATGTCATGGTGGTGGACGATGACGGCACGATGCCGGTACCACATGCTTCGCCCAATTGCGGCAGCAGCAAAACCACATCGCATTGCGTGCCAAGGCTGCTGGATTCGCGGCTGGTGATGCCAATCAGCGGAATGTCAAAGCGTCTGGAATATGCGATGAGATTCGCTAATTCAGGTGCTTCGCCGGAATTCGAGATGGCCAGAACCACGTCGTCACCTGTGATCATGCCCAAATCACCATGGCTAGCCTCGGCCGGGTGCACGAACTGCGCAGGGGTGCCAGTGCTGGCAAGCGTCGCCGCGATCTTGTTTGCGATGTGACCGGATTTGCCGATGCCGGTAACGATCACCCGTCCCCGTGTCGCGATCAAGACATCGATGGCCTGCCGAAAACGGTCGTCAAGGCCTTCGGCCAGTTGGACAAGCGCATTGGCCTCAGTCTGAATGACGCGGCGGGCGGTATCAAGAAATGGGGTGCTCATACGTGTGCAAAAATGTCCGTTTCAGGCCAGCCATCCAGATCAAGCTGGGCACGGGCGGGCAGGAAATCAAAACACGCTTGCGCGATGTCCAAACGGCCTTCGCGAACCAGCATCTGGTTCAGCACATCGCGCAGCTTATGCAGGTACAGCACGTCAGATGCGGCATAATCAATCTGCGCCTGCGTCAGGGTATCGGCCCCCCAATCGCTTGATTGCTGCTGCTTCGAGATGTCGATGCCCAGCAGTTCCTGCAGCAGTTTGGCCAACCCATGCCGGTCCGTGTAGGTGCGGATCAGTCGGCTGGCGATCTTGGTGCAATACACCGGCGCGGCCTTGGCCCCAAAGGCGTTAAGCATCGCCGCAATGTCGAACCGGCCAAAGTGGAACAGCTTCAGCACATGCGGGTTTTCCAGCAGGGCGCACAGGTTCGGGGCCTCGGTCTGGCCCTTGGCGATCTGGATCAGATGCGCGTTGCCATCGCCCCCCGACAGTTGGACGACGCATAAACGGTCGCGGTGCGGGTTCAGCCCCATCGTTTCGCAATCAATGGCGACAATGGGGCCCAGATCAAGGCCGTCTGGCAGGTCATTTTGATATACTGTGTTTGTCATGCCATCCCTATATCCGCCCGCAGCCCTTTGGGAAAGTGCCGGATTGTACAATGGTTACACCAATGCAAGCTCGGACAGACGGGGGCGACTGAAAGTGCCCAGAATATCCGCCACCAGCATGTGGCATGTCAGGCCCGGCCAATCGTCGCGCATCAGCGGGCGGGGCAGCGGCGCATGCTTCAGCGCCAGCCGTCGCCAATTGTGCACCACAAGGCAGCGCAGCACCGCAATATCAATGGCGTCCAGCGCCCGCC
>JBFGFW010000259.1:0-4301 GCA_041579395.1 Sulfitobacter sp. | reverse complement strand
GATGCAGGATGTCGCGGCATCCCCGTCGAACCTAGAATTCAACCTTCAGAGCGGCAAACGCGGATCGCGCTATGATCACGTCGAAACGCTGATTTGCGATCTGACCGGGGCCGAGGCGGCGCTGGTTGTCAACAATTGCGCGGCTGCGGTGGTGCTTGGCCTGATGGGCACCGCAATGGGTCGCAAGGTGATCGCATCACGGGGCGAGTTGATCGAAATTGGCGGATCTTTCCGCTTGCCCGATGTCATCGCCCAAAGCGGTGCCACACTGAAAGAGGTCGGGACCACGAACAAGACCCGGGTCAGCGATTACGCAGATGCGATCGACGCCGACACTGCCGTTCTGCTGAAAAGCCACACCAGCAATTTCCGCATCATCGGCTTTACCGCAGCTCCGTCCCGGCAGGAACTGGCGCAGCTGGCGCGCGATCACGACGTGATCTTGATGGAGGATTTGGGCAGTGGGGTTCTAATTGATCTGGCACCGTTCGGGCTGACCGATGAACCCGTCGTCGGTGACATCCTGAAGGCTGGCGTCGATCTGGTGATGTTTTCCGGTGACAAGCTGTTGGGTGGCCCGCAGGCCGGGATCATCGCGGGCCGTGCCGATATTGTGGCGGGGCTGCGCACGCACCCGTTGCTGCGCGCCCTGCGCATTGACAAGCTGTCATTGTCCGCCCTCGAGGCGACGTTGCGCCTGTACCGCGCGCCCCACGATCCCTTGGTTGATATCCCGGTGCTGCGGATGCTGTCCCAGCCGCTTGGCGATGTTCAGGCCCGCGCGGACGCGCTGGCGGGGATGTTGCGGGATCAGGGCCACCGCGACGTTTCGGTCACTGCGACCGCAGCCTATGTCGGGGGTGGATCGTTGCCGCAACAGGATCTGCAAAGTTTTGCCGTCTCGCTATGCGTACCTGACATGTCAGCCGATGCGCTGGCCGCTGTGCTGCGCTGCGCCCGGGTTCCGGTCGTTGGCCGGATACATCAAGACCGCACGTTCTTCGACATGCGAACCGTAACGGACGACGAACTTCTCCTGATCGTGGATGCGCTGCGGGCAACGATGGCACCATGAAGACCGCCTGCATCATTGTGGTCGGTCACGTGGACCATGGCAAAACCGCCCTTGTGCGCGCCTTGACCGGGATCGAAACGGACCGTCTGGATCAAGAACAGCAGCGCGGGTTGTCGATCACTTTGGGATTTGCCCACCGAACCTATGCGTCCGGAACGATTGATCTGATCGATGCGCCGGGCCACGAGGATTTCATCCACGCGATGGTTGCGGGGGCCACCGGGGCGCAAGCCGCGATGCTGGTGGTCTCAGCTGTCGAAGGCGTTGCCCCCCAGACGCTGGAGCATCTGCAGATCGCGCGCTTACTGGACGTGCCAGTCCGAGTGGTCGCCGTGACCAAGGCCGATCTGGTGGCCCCCGATGATTTGCCTGCGCGGCTTGATAGCTTGCAAGCCTCACTTGCCGCGCAGGGTGTGAACGACGCCCCGCTGATCCCGTGTTCGGCGCTGAAACAAGGCGGCACAGATCGCTTGGACAAGGCGATTGAAGCCCTCCTTGATACAGCCGTCTTCCGCCCGGTACCATTGACACCGTTCCTGCCGATTGACCGGGTGTTTTCCAAGCCGGGGTTGGGCACGGTGGTAACTGGCACCTTACTGGGCGGCGCGTTGAAAACCGGCGATGCCGTATCCCTGGAACCTGCTGGCCTTGCCACCACCATACGCGGTCTGCAAACCCGTGGCGCGGACCAAAAAGCCGCCCAACCGGGGGAGCGCACCGCCGTCAATCTGCGGGGCATCGCCGTTGAGGATATCGCGCGCGGCGATGTGCTGTCCGCACCGGGCGGCGGAACTCCGTCGGCCTGCGTGGATGTGTTACTCACGATTTTGCCCAATGCGCCGCGACCGATCAAACACATGACGGACCTGCGCGTCCTGTTCGGAACCGCGCATGAGGTTGCGACCCTCCGGCTGATGGGGGGCGGGCAGATCGCACCCGGTCAGCAAGGTCTTGCGCAACTGCGGTTTCGCCGGTCGGTGCTGGGGTATGCGGGTCAGCGGGCGATATTGCGCACGCTTTCACCTGCCGCGACTGTCGGGGGCATCGAGATGCTGGATCCGCATGCGAACGACGTCACTTCGGGGGACCATTTGCGGCTGGCGGTGATGCAGGTCACGGCCGGTCAGGACGTTGCGGGCATCGCTGCTGCATTGTGCCAGCAAGGCAAGGGCACGGCGCGGCTGTCCGATGTTGCCCGACTGGCAAGGCAATCATCAACGGCTACCTGGATGCAGATCAAGGGCGATTTCGCCCAGATCGACGCTGACGTAATCGCTTGTAAGCCCCAGATTGCGGCGGCCAAAAGCGACATGCTGGCGCGGCTGGCCAGTTTTCACAACGCCCATCCGATCAAACCGATGGCCCCGCGCGGCACCCTTGGTGCCGGCGGGATATCGCCACAGCTTATGCGCCACGTCGAAGCCGCGCTGGCGGCAGAAGGCATCCTGCGTGTCGTGGACGATCAGATCGCGCTGTCCACCCATGACGCTTGGGCGAACCTGACCGATGCGCAAACCGACACGCTGGCAGAGATCGAGGCGCAGCTAAACAGCGGCGGCGTAAAGCCGCCCGACGCCAAGACACTGACAACAAACGAAGATGGCCCGGATCTTCTCGCGCTGCTGGTCGCGGATGCGCGCGCCGTTCAACTACAAAACATTGCGCTGAAGCAGTGGCTGGTGTTTCACTCCATGGCGTTGGCTCGGGCGGCCGCAACATTGCGCGATGCTTTCCCGCAGCCCGCGTCTTTCACAACATCCCAAGCCCGCGCGGCCCTTGGCACCAGCCGCAAGTTCATTGTGCCGATGCTGGAACATTTCGACGCCCAAGGGGTGACCCAGCGCAGCGGTGATACCCGACAGATGGCACCCGATGCGCAATAGGCTTTCGTCGCCCTACGCGTCCCGCTAGGCTTGTCCCTGACGGAGGTGACAGGAGTCTGGTGGCTTCCCTGGTCTTCAAAACCATGGACGCGTCGATACGGCGTGTGGTGGGTTCGATTCCCATCCACCTCCGCCAACGGATAGGTGGCTGGACAAGGTTGGCCAATCCCGAGCAAGATAGAATTCAAGATGAGAGGGTCACAGATGGGCGACGCACACCGGACATTCACCCTGAACGATCTGGGGGGCACGGCGCACGCATTCACCGGCAAAGGCCCCGGCCTGATCTGCTTTGTCAAAGAGGATTGCGAAACCTGCAATCTTGCGGGGCCTGTGCTGCAATCAATGTTTGACGCCTATGGTGCCAAAATCACGATGCTTGTACCCGGCCAATCCGGCGACCGGAACGCGGTCTTTGCCCAACGTCATGGCCTGACGATGCCGGTGCTGGATGATGCGGGCTGCCAAGTGTCGTTTGATTGGGATTTCGAGATTGTTCCGGCGGTATTCTGGCTGGATGCCAGCGGCAAGGTGACCACCCAGTTCGAGGGGTTCGTGCGCGACGATTGGCACGCGCTGTCCGACCAGATCGCCGCTGCGACCGGCCAGCCCGCAGCACAGATCGACTGGGACAGCCTGCCCGCTTGGCGCCCCGGATGCGGGTCAAAGCATTTCGACCCAGAGGTTTATGACAAGCTGCGCGCCGCTGCCGACGGAAATGTCCTGCGCGCCCGCAAGGTCGAGGTGGCCAGCGGCGATGACGTGGCGGAGTTCATGTTCGACCAAGGGTTTTCCGACGGCCTGCCGCTGGTCCCGCCGACGCCGGAACGCGTGTTGCGGATGCTGGCGGGCACGCACCGCGACCCCCAGAATGTCATCGCCACCGTGCCGCCCAACATGGGCGTGGCAACCGTTGAAAAGATCGCGATCAATGCGGTGATGGCCGGGTGCAAACCGGAATACCTGCCTGTTGTCATCGCCGCCGTCGAAGCGGTTTGCACCGATGATTTCAACATTCACGGGGTGACCGCGACAACCATGGGGGCCGCGACCGTGATGATCGTCAACGGGCCGATCCGTGACCTAATTGGCATGAACAGCGGCTTGGGTGCTTTGGGCGCAGGCAACCGCGCCAACGCCACCATCGGGCGTGCCCTGCGGTTGGTCATTCGCAATGTGGGCGGTGCTACGACAGGCGGCGTCGAGCGGTCGGTGCTTGGCAACCCGATGAAGTTCACCATGTGCTTTGCCGAGGCCGAAGAACGCTCTCCTTGGCCCCCCTTGCATGTGGAACGTGGCTTTGACGCAGGCGATTCCGTGGTGACGGTGTTTGCGATGACCGG
>JBFGFW010000258.1:0-4310 GCA_041579395.1 Sulfitobacter sp. | reverse complement strand
GGGGCGCTTTGCTCGCCACCGTGTGCCGCTTGCAACGCGCCAGAACGCACGCTAGCGATGGGGCATGTTGTCTGTCTCCTCATCAACGGGGTATGCGCCCTGTCCCGCACCGTTCAATCTGGCCGCCCATGTGCTGGCGCAGGCCCCCAAACTGGGGTTCAAGACGGCCCTGTCGATCGTCGGGCCGGATCACGCCGAGCACTGGAGCTATGCCGCCCTTGAGGCCGCCGTTCGCGGCACCGCGACGGGGCTGCTGAACCGCGGTCTGATCCCCGGCGATACCGTGTTGATGCGCCTTGGCAATACGGTCGACTTTCCGCTGGCCTATCTGGGTGCCCTGGCGGCCGGTCTGGTGCCGGTGCCCACGGCTGCGGCCCTTACGCCGCGCGAAGTGGCTGCCATGATCGACACGCTCGAACCCAAGGCGATATTGAAGGATGAAGAAGTCGCCTGCCCGGAAGACCCGCGCACCGTTCCGCTGGAGACGCTGCGAAAGATGCGTGACCTGCCCCCGGCACCCTGGCATTTTGGCGATCCGGATCGGCTGGCCTATATCATCTACACCTCTGGCACGTCGGGCAAACCCAGTGCGGTGATGCATGCCCACCGCGCCATCTGGGCCCGGCAGATGATGTTTGACGGCTGGTACGGTCTGCGCCCGCAAGACCGCGTGATGCACGCTGGTGCGTTCAACTGGACCTATACCTTGGGCACCGGGTTGATGGATCCCTGGACCATCGGGGCCACCGCCCTGATCCCCGCCGTAGGTTCCAGCGCGGGCGATTTGCCGGGTCTGATGGCGCAGAACGGTGCCAGCATTTTCGCGGCGGCACCGGGGGTGTACCGCCAGATCTTGAAGACGCATGCCGCCATCGCCGTGCCATCCTTGCGCCACGGGCTGAGCGCGGGCGAGAAGCTGCCGCAAAGCCTGCGCGAGGCGTGGAAAGCAGCCAGCGGCACCCCAATTTTTGAGGCATATGGCCTGTCGGAATGTTCCACCTTTCTTTCCGCCAGCCCGGATGCGCCAGCCCGCAACGGCACTTTGGGACAGCCGCAGAAAGGCCGCCGTGTCGCGCTGATCGGCGAAGCCGGCCCGGTACCGCGCGGCACCGAAGGTACCATCGCCATCCATGCCAGTGATCCGGGGTTGATGCTGGGGTATCTGGGGGCCCCCGATCAGACAGCGGCTAAATTCGCTGGTGAGTGGTTTTTGACCGGCGATCAGGGGGTGATGCAGGCGGACGGTCAGATCACCTATCTGGGCCGCAACGACGATATGATGAACGCGGGCGGCTTTCGCGTGTCCCCGCTTGAAGTCGAACAGGTGCTGGCCGGCTTTCCCGGCCTCACCGGCGTCGGCGTGACCGAAGTGGCCGTGCGGCCCGATGTGACGGTCATCGCTGCGTTCTATACTGCCGCCACTGCGCTGGACGACGCCGCGCTGGCGCTTTATGCACAAGACAACCTGGCGCGCTACAAACAGCCGCGCCTTTACATTCACCTGCCGGAGCTGCCCCAGGGTGCCAATGGCAAATTGCTGCGACGTGCATTGCGCGCGGGCTATGAGGCTTAGAAAATGACCGATCCCATCAAACTGGACATCATGTCTGACCCGATCTGCCCGTGGTGCTATATTGGGAAGGCGCATCTGGACCGCGCGCTGACGTCCGAGCCGGATCACCCGTTCGAGATTGAGTGGCACCCCTTTCAGTTGAACCCCGACATGCCTGCCGGGGGCATGGACCGTCGCACCTATCTGGAAGGAAAGTTCGGCGGCAAGGCCGGGGCCGTCAAAGCGTACGCCCCAGTGGTCGAGCATGCCAAGAAGGCGGGGCTCACGATCAATTTCGAAGCCATGACACGCACTCCCAACACATTGGACGCGCACCGCCTGATCCACTGGGCTGGCATTGAAGGCCGCCAGACGGCGGCGGTTTCAGCCCTGTTCAAAGCGTATTTCGTGGATGCGCGCGATATTGGCGATGCTGAAGTGCTGTCCGATATCGCCGATGCCATCGGGCTTGACGCATCACTGATCGCGCGGCTGCTGGCCAGCGATGCCGACGTGCAGGACATCCGCGACCGCGACGCGCACAGCCGCGCCATGGGCATCAGTTCGGTGCCTACGTTCATCGTGGCGGGGCAACATGCCGTGCCCGGCGCGCAGCCACCCGAATTGTGGAAACAGGTGATCGCGGAGTTGCGCAGGGGTGCCTGAAGGGGCGCAACGCAGCATGGACTCAGCACAGAAACATTTTGCCTTTGCACGAAAAGCCGCCTAAAATCAGGTTCATAATGGGGCAAAGACCCCTGACAAGAACTGAGCAGGCAGCATGAATTTTCCAATTTCCACACCTTTCGAGGTGGATGTGTCGGTGCATCCGAAGACATGTGCGGCGGCACCCGATAATTATCGCTTTGCCATGCCGCCGCTGCGCAGCGTGCTGACCTATGGCGGATTTGACGGCTTTCATTCCGGTCATGCACACTGGTTGGGGCAGTTGTCGGGTTTGGGCAGCGATCTGATCGTGGGCTGTGCCACCGATGAATTCTGTGCCCAGATGGGCCGTCCGACATCGTTCGATTTTTCAACACGACGCGCCGTGCTGGACAGCTGCCGGTTCGTGTCGCGGGTGATTGCGCTCAACAATTGGGATCAGCGCCTGAGCGATATCGTGAATTACAACATCTCGGTCCTTGCAGTGCAGAGCGGTGCCGATCAGCCACTGGAACACCTGGATGACATCGTGCAAGTCGTTCACTTACCATCAGAATTGCCGCTTTCGTGGGTCGGCGCGCATACGATATCGGCCTAACACCATACTGTGTTAAAGAATCAACCGGAGGTGGTTGAATTGCCCCCGTGCACCGCCTACACATTTGTGCAGAGGCGGCCCGGACGTTGCCCTGCAGAAAGATGGATTGGGCTGTGACCGCACCTGAGCGCCAAAACTTGAAAATCGGCAGAACCGAATTTGTCGCTTTGATTGCGATGATGTTCGCCACCATCGCATTCTCGATCGACGCCATGTTGCCCGCCCTGCCGCAAATCGCTAATAATCTGTCGCCCGCCACGCCCGAACGCGTCCCGCTGATCCTGACGGCGTTTGTATTTGGCCTTGGGATGGGCACGTTTTTCACCGGGCCACTGTCGGATGCGTTCGGCCGCAAGAACGTCGTTTACGGCGGGGCGGTCATCTATATTGCCGCGACCATCGTCGGGTGGGCCAGCCAATCGCTTGAGGTGATGCTCGCCGCACGGGTCGCACAGGGGCTGGGTGCCGCAGGGCCGCGGGTTGTGTCGCTGGCAATCATTCGCGATCTGTTTTCCGGCCGCCAGATGGCGAGGATCATGTCCTTTGTGACGATGGTGTTCGTGCTTGTGCCGACCCTTGCGCCTGCCATGGGGGCGTTGATCATCAGCCTGTCGAGTTGGCGCGGTATCTTTGTGGCATTCATCGTCTTTTCGATCACGTCTGTACTGTGGCTGGGGTTACGGTTGCCCGAAACGTTGCCACGCGCCGACCGACGGCCATTGCGCGTGCCACTGCTATGGCGCGCCGTGAAAGAGGTTTTCGCCAACCGCGTCGTGCGCTTGTCGATCACGGTCCAGACCTTGGCGATGTCGATGATGTTTGCCACGCTGATGCTGGTGCAGCCGATCTTTGATCAGGTCTATGACCGCGCGGCCAGTTTTCCGTTCTGGTTCGGGGTGATCGCGCTGATATCAGGCAGTTCCAGCCTGCTGAACGCACTGCTGGTGGTACGCTTTGGGATGCGTCGGCTGGTCACGATCACCTTGGGCGCGCAGATTGCACTGTCGGGTGCCATGGTTTTCTTTGGATTGGGCGATTTGCCAGAACCGTTCGGATTTGGCTTTTTCCTTTTGTGGCAGGCCAGTTTGTTTTTTCAGGCGGGCATGGTGTTGGGCAATCTTAACGCTTTGGCGATGCAGCCCATGGGCCATATCTCGGGCATGGCAGCGTCGGTGATCGGGGCAGTGTCGACCGTCTGCGCGGCGCTGATCGCGTCGCCCATCGGGCTGCTGTTCGACGGCACCACCGCCCCCCTGATCGGCGCGGTTCTGGTTCTGGCAAGCACCGGATTTTTCCTGATGCTGGTGATGGCCCGCGGTGTCGCGCAGGACAAGACGGCAATGGCAGATCCAGCAGAATAGCGCGCCCGGCAGAGGCCGAAGGTTTCGCCCTGCGGGCGAGGATTTAGAACCATCTGGAAAGGGTTAGCGGCGTGCCTTGATGCGAAAGGCAACCGCAAGCAGCACGGCTGCGATGCTGAATGGCATCAGCCAG
>JBFGFW010000257.1:0-4349 GCA_041579395.1 Sulfitobacter sp. | reverse complement strand
TTGTCGCGGTTGATCGCCACACCGATGACCAGTTTTTCAACCAATCTGGACGCGCGTCGGATGATATCGAGATGACCTAGGGTGATCGGATCGAAAGTGCCGGGGTAAAGGCCAACTCGCATAGGGCAGTCCTGTCGTTACAGATCGAAAAATTCCGTACAGGCAAACATTTGCACTGCAAAAAGGCAACTCTGTTTTTCGCGGCATCAACCCGGGGGTCAATGCCCCATGATCATCCCTTCCAGCGCGTCCTTCTCCATCGAAAGCTCCATCAGGCGGGCCTTGACCACATCGCCCAGCGAAATCAGCCCGATCAGAACGCCGTCTTCCAGCACCGGCATGTGGCGAAAACGCCCCTCTGTCATCTTGGTCAAAATGTCATCTGCGCGCTCGGATTTGGTGCAGGTTACCAGTTCCTTCGTCATCAGCGTCTCGACCGTGGCAAGCAAACAGGCATCGCCACTAAGACCAAGCGCGCGCACGATGTCACGCTCCGACAGGATCCCGTCGGGCGATTTGCCATCCTTTGAAATCACCAATGTACCGATCCGCTTGTCCGAAAGCATCTTCGCGGCCTGCGAAATCAGCATGTCCGGCTGTACCGTCGTCACACTGTCATCGGCCTTGGTTTTCAGGATTTGCGATACCAGCATCTGCGATCCTCCGCACTTGAATTACTCAGGCTTTCAGGTTCTCTTTAATGGTCTTGCGTGTCAAGCGATTGCCTCAAGCCGGGCGACTTCGGCGCGCACCCCCTGCGCCAGTTCGTCTGCGAACCGGCTTAGCCGCAGATTGCGCCGGTCGTCCGCGTGCCGGATCAGATAGAATGCCCGGCTCAGCATCACCTGATCAGTCAGGATGCGCCGGACATTCGGCGTTGTCGGCAGTGAAAAGTCATGCACGATCCCCACGCCCCCACCCTGCCGGATCATATTCACCTGCACAGACACGGAATTTGACGCCAGCGGCACCCGCGTCATGCCAAGCTCGGCCAGGTAATCCAGCTCGCGGTCGAAAATCATGTCGGGGATATATCCCACCAACCTGTGGCCCTGCAAATCGGCCACCGCCTTGATGTCCGGATGCTCTGCCAGATAGCTTTCAGCCGCCGCTAGATGCAGCCGGTAATCGGTGATCTTTTGCACCACCAGCCGCCCCGCGGTGGGCGCACTGACGCCAATCGCCATATCCGCCTCGCGCCGCGACAGGTTGAACACGCGCGGCAAGGCCACGATCTGGATGTCTAGCCCTGGATGATCCGTCACCAGCCGGGCGCAGACTTGGGGCAGCAGATAATTGGCACAACCATCCGGCGCGCCGATCCGGATCTGCCCGCTCAACTGATCACTGGGGGCGGGCACGTCCGCGGTGGCGACGCGCATCGCCTGTTCCGCCGCTTCGGCCCGCGCCAGCAACTGCGTCCCCGCTTCGGTCAGCGCATAGCCGGTGGGCGATTTGACAAACAGCACCGTTCCAATGCCTTTTTCCACCCGTGCCATCCGCCGGCCCAGCGTGGCCGGGTCCAGCCGCAGGATCTTGCCCGCCCCCGACAGGCTTTGCTCGCGCGCCACGGCCAGAAACAACCGCAGATCATCCCAATTTCCCAGCATGCCACCCCTCCCAACTTCATTTTGCCAAGGAAACTCCGGGGGAGTCCGCAGGACGGGGGCTGGCCCCCTTCTTCCCTCCGCCCTCCCAAACGTCCAGCCTTTGCAAAAATGCAAAACAGTTTTGAAATCATGCCTCTTTCCCGATGATTTTTGCAAGCCTATCCTGTCCGTAATTTCAACGGAGGATTCCCATGCAAGAGCTGACCCACTATCTGAACGGTGCCCATGTCAAAGGCACGTCGGGCCGTTTTTCCGACATCTTCAACCCTGCGACAGGCGAAGTGCAGGCAAAATGCCCGCTCGCCAATGCCGATGAGATGGATCAGGCAGTCAAATACGCCATGGCCGCACAACCCGCCTGGGCCGCCGTGAACCCGCAGCGCCGCGCGCGGGTGATGATGAAATTCGTCGACCTGCTGAACCGCGACATGGACAAACTGGCCGAAGCGCTGTCGCGCGAGCATGGCAAGACCCTGCCAGACGCCGCAGGCGATGTGCAGCGCGGTCTTGAAGTGGTTGAATATTGCATCGGTGCGCCTGAACTGCTGAAAGGCGACTACACCGACAGCGCTGGCCCCGGCATCGACATGTATTCCATGCGCCAGCCGCTGGGGGTGTCTGCTGGCATCACGCCGTTCAACTTTCCGGCGATGATCCCGATGTGGATGTTCGCGCCCGCCATTGTCTGCGGCAACGCCTTCATCCTCAAACCGTCCGAGCGTGACCCCTCGGTGCCGCTGGTGCTGGCCGAGTTGATGGAAGAAGCGGGCCTGCCCAAAGGTATCCTTCAGGTCGTCAACGGCGACAAGGAAGCGGTGGATGCGATCCTGCATCACCCGGTCATTCAATCCGTGGGTTTTGTCGGCTCCACCCCGATTGCCGAATATATCTATGGCACGGGCTGTTCCAACGGCAAGCGGGTGCAGTGTTTCGGCGGTGCCAAGAACCACATGATCATCATGCCGGATGCCGATCTGGACCAGGCCGCCGACGCGCTGATCGGCGCGGGTTATGGGGCGGCGGGCGAACGCTGCATGGCGATTTCCGTGGCCGTGCCTGTGGGCGACGAAACCGCTGACCGGCTGATTGAAAAGCTGGTACCGCGCATCGAAAAGCTGAAGGTCGGCCCCTATACGTCGGGCAAAGATGTTGACTATGGCCCGGTCGTGACCGCAGCAGCCAAGGCAAATATCGAACGTCTTGTGCAAACGGGTATTGACCAGGGTGCGACGCTGGTCGTCGACGGCCGCGACTTTAGCCTGCAGGGATACGAGGAAGGCTTTTTTGTCGGTCCGCACCTGTTTGATAACGTCACCAAGGACATGGACATCTACAAGCACGAAATCTTTGGCCCCGTCCTTAGCACCGTGCGTGCCAAGACCTATGAAGAGGCTCTTGGCCTTGCGATGGATCACGAGATGGGCAACGGCACCGCGATCTTCACGCGGGACGGGGATGCGGCGCGCGATTTCGCCAACCGGATCAACGTCGGCATGATCGGCATCAACGTACCGATCCCGGTGCCGCTGGCCTATCACACCTTCGGCGGCTGGAAGAAATCCGTCTTTGGCGACCTTAACCAGCACGGGCCGGACGCGTTCAAATTCTATACCCGCACCAAGACAGTGACGTCACGCTGGCCATCGGGCATCAAAGAAGGTGGGGAATTCAACTTCAAACCGATGGAATAAGAACGACCGATCACCGGCGGGAAACCCCGCCGGTGAAACCATTGTTGGCCTACCATAGCGCTGCTTCGCGCCATTGCAGAAAAGGCGAAACATCATGACCCTACGCACACGCCGCTATTTCATGACGTCGGCCATTGCCGGCCTTGCAACCTTGCCCGTCGCCACGGCAATTGCTGCCGCGACGGGGGCGCGGACACATGTCGTTGAAATCCGCAACAACACCTATGTGCCTGCAAATCTGGCCATCCGGTCCGGCGACAGCGTCCGTTTCGTGAACCGCGATATCGCCCCACATACCGTCACATCGGACAACGGCAAATTCGACAGCGGCCGTTTTCTCTTGGGCGGATCGGTCACGATGACATTTGTAACACCGGGCAGATACCCATATTTCTGTCAGGTCCACGATGAAATGCACGGCAATATCACCGTCGGCTGACCACGGGCAGCCCAACGAGCACCTGAAACTTCAGGAAGGGGCATAGATTGGCACAGCCCGCGCCGCCCCTCGCCTATCTCTGGGCTTGCGCCCCCTGCAGCCCTTGCTACAATTAAACGAATGTTCAATTCGCCCGGACTTGGGCCCGGTCTTGGGAGGGACCATCCCTTATGGATTTCGCACTTTCCGAAGAACAAACCGCCATCTTCGACATGGCTTATGGCTTTGGCCAAGACCACATCGCGCCGTTTGCGCGGCAATGGGAAAAAGACGGCACCATCCCGAAATCGCTGTGGCCCAAGATCGCCGAACTTGGGTTTGGCGGGCTTTATGTGTCTGAAGACGCGGGCGGATCGGGGCTAAGCCGTCTCGATGCCACGCTGGTTTTCGAAGCGCTCAGCATGGCCTGCCCGTCCGTGGCGGCGTTCTTGTCGATCCACAATATGTGCGCCAAGATGCTGGACAGTTTTGCCAGCGACGACCTGAAGACCCGGATCATGGGTGACGTGCTGTCGATGAACACCGTACTCAGCTATTGCCTGACCGAACCCGGGTCCGGGTCGGATGCGGCAGCGCTCAAGACCAGATGCGCGCGCAGCAACGAAGGCT
>JBFGFW010000256.1:0-4400 GCA_041579395.1 Sulfitobacter sp. | reverse complement strand
GGGTTGAAGCTGCCGAAGGGATCTTGAAACACCACCTGCATTTTGCGACGCACGGCAAGATTTGGATTGGATCCGGTAAAGACCGGGGCACCGTCAAGCGTGATGGTACCGTCCTGTATCTGCTCCAACCCCAAAATCGCGCGAGTCAGGGTCGATTTTCCGCAGCCGGATTCGCCCACCAGCCCCAAACGTTCGCCGCGCTGAATGGTGAAAGACACATCGTCGACCGCGCGAAACACGCCGGCTTTGCCAAACACCGTTGTGCGCGGCAGCCGGTAGTCGCGGCTGACATTACGCACTTCCAGCAGGGGCCTTGGCGGGGGGGCCGGCGGCAGGGCCACCTTGTGACCAGAGGCCGCAAACAGCATGCGGGTATAGGGGTGGTGCATCGTGCGCAGCAACGTTTGCGTCTCGCCGTGTTCGACCACTTCGCCCTTGCGCATGACGACGATGCGGTCGGCCATATCGGCCACCACGGCCAAATCATGGGTGATCATCAGCAGGCCCATACCATCGGCCTTGGCCAAGGATTTCAGCAGGTCCAGAATTTGCGCCTGTGTCGTTACATCCAACGCCGTGGTCGGCTCGTCGGCGATCAAAAGCCGCGGGCGCAGGGCGATGGCCATGGCGATCACCACACGCTGACGCTGGCCGCCAGACAATTCGTGCGGGTACCGCGACAGGGGAAAGCGGTCTTGTGCCAAGCCGACACGCACCAGCGTTTCGGCAGCCTGCGCCAGGGCCGCATCACGGGTGACCTTGCGGTCATGCACCCGGATCGTTTCGGCCACCTGTTGCCCGATGGTTTGCACCGGGTTCAACGCCGTCATCGGTTCCTGAAACACCATGCCGATGTCATTGCCCCTGACCGCGCAAAGATCACGCTCGGTCATGCGCAAGAGGTCTTTATCACCCAGCATGATCTGTCCGCTGGCCTGCGCGCCCTTCGGCAGCAATTGCATCGCGGCCAGCGCTGTCATGGATTTGCCCGACCCGCTTTCACCGGTGATGGCAACGATTTCGCCGGGGTCAACCGACAGCGTCACGTCGCGCAATATGGAAAAGCTGTGGATCGCCAGCGACAGGTTGGTGATGGACAGCAGCGTCATATCCGCGCCACCCGCAACCTTGGGTCCAGATGGTCGCGCAGGCCGTCGCCCATCAGGTTAAGCCCCAGCACCGTCAGAATGATCGCAAATCCGGGCATCAGCGCCATATGCGGCGCGATGCTGACCAGCGTCTGAGCATCGGCGAGCATCCGCCCCCACGAGGGTGTCGGCGGCTGTGCGCCAAGGCCGACATAGGACAGCCCCGCCTCGGCCAGAATACCCAGACTGAACTGGATGGTACCCTGCACGATCAGCAGATTGGTGACATTGGGCAGAATATGCTCTGCCGATATGCGGAGCGCGGATTTGCCCGCGACACGGGCGGCAAGAATAAACTCACGCTCCCACAGGCTAAGCGCGGCACCGCGGGTGATGCGCGCAAAGACGGGGATGTTGAATATGCCGATGGCGATGATCGCGTTGATGGCGCTGGCCCCGAAAACTGCGGTGATCAGGATCGCAATGACAAGGCTGGGAAAGGCAAAGACCAGATCGTTGCCGCGCATGATGATTTCGTCCACCAGCGAGCCGCGCCGGGCGGCTGCCCACAGACCCAACGGCACCCCAAGCCCCATGCCGATGCTGACAGCCACCAGCGCGACGGCAATGGACGTCCGCGCGCCGACCATGATCATGCTAAGGATATCGCGGCCAAAATGATCGGTACCCAGCAAATGCGCGCCGCCGACGCCCTGCAGCTTGTTGGGTATGTCCATCGTCGTATGATCAAACGGGGTCCACACGAATGAGACAAGCGCCGCAAGCACGAAGATAGCTGTCAGCGCCGCACCCAAGATCAGATTTCGGTTCATGTGCGCGACCTTAGCCGCGGATCGACGGCGGCATAGGCCAGATCGACCAGAAAATTCACCATGATCACCGAAAACACCAGCAGCATCACCACGGATTCCACCACGATCAAGTCGCGGGCCGAGATGGATTGAAACACCAGACGGCCAAGTCCGGGCAGATAGAACACTTGCTCAATGATGATCGACCCGGCCAGCAGAAACGAAAATTGCAGGCCGATGATTGTCAGCACCGGGATCAGCGCGTTGCGCAATCCGTGACGCCATAATGCCTGCCGCTCGGACAATCCCTTGGCGCGGGCTGTGCGCATATAATCTTCGCCCAATACGTCCAGCAATGACGACCGCATCACCCGCGCCAAAATCGCGGCTTGCGGCAGGGCCAGCGCGATAGCGGGAAGTGTCAGCGCCCGCAACCCGGCGAACAGCCCTTTGTCCCAGCCGACGAACCCGCCCGCTGCAAACCAGCGCAGGTTGATCGCAAAGATCAGCACCAGCATCATCGCAAACCAGAAGTTCGGCACCGCCACCCCCAACTGCGTCGCCCCCATCACGGTCATATCCCCGGCCCGGCCCCGGCGCGCTGCGGCGTAAATTCCGGCGGGAAAGGCGATCAGGGTCGACAGCACCAAGGCATAAAGCGCCAGCGGCAGCGACACCCACATGCGTGCCGCGATCATGTCGGCAACTGGGGTGCGGTAGGTATAAGAGGTGCCGAAATCCCCCCGCACCAACCCGCTGACCCACGCGAGGTAACGTTCGCCCTTGGACATATCCAGACCCAGCTCCGTGCGCAAAGCGGCCAGCGTTTCCGGTTGTGCGTTCATACCCAGCATGAAGGACGCCGGATCACCAGGGGCCACTTCGATGACTGCGAAAATCACCAACGAAGCCACAGCAAGGCTGATGCTTAAAGAGAGTAGTCTTTTCAGGGTATATCGCACCATAGCCGCAGGTTAAGCGTGGACGCCTGAAGGGTCCAGCGTAGAAACACGCCGACGGGGCTGGGCGCTGGTTGGCATTTAATGATGGAGGTTAGGTAAACGCGCGGCGCCATTTTTTACAAGCGCCGGGTTGTGTTTGTAGAAATACCAAAGGGTGACGATCCATAAACCACCGCGATAATCATCATGGAAGCCGCGCATAATTGGTCTTTGAAGGTACCCGGTAATATCCAGACGTTTTTAAGAGTGACGGCGGGTGCAGAAATGCACCAGTTTTTTTCATGTCCGACGCCAGGGATCGTTTTGATTGTCGGGCTTTCGGTCTAGGTTTTTGACCATGGCATCGCCCCTGTTCATCGGTCACGAGATATTCCGCGCCTCAAGCTATGGCCGTTGGCATCCATTGCGCGTGCCACGTGTGTCGACAGTGATGGATCTATCGCGTGCGCTGGGCTGGTTGCCACAGGCGCAATTCATCACGTCGCCGCGCGCCAAACCACGCGCTTTGACCGGCTGGCACACGCCTGACTATATCTCGGCGTTGCAACGGGTGGAGGCAAATCAACATGCCACCGAAAATGATCTGCGCCGCCATGACATAGGCAGCGTCACAAACCCGGTCTTTGCCGAAATCTTTCGCAGGCCCGCGACGGCGGCGGGCGGGTCTATTCTGGCGGGGGAATTGCTGCGCGACGGCGGCGTGGTCTATAACCCCGCCGGTGGAACGCATCACGGTATGCCGGACCGCGCCAATGGGTTCTGTTTTCTGAACGATCCGGTCTTGGCGATGAAATCCCTGCGTCATCACGGTGTGCGCCGCATCGCCTATGTCGACATTGACGCGCACCATCCTGACGGTGTCGAGGTGGGATTTGGCGGCGATCCCGATTGCCTGATGATATCGGTCCACGAAGACCGGCTGTGGCCGCGCACCGGCCCGATCGACAACGATGCGGGCGGCAACGCGTTCAACCTGCCGGTCCCGAGGGGGCTGAATGACACTGAAATGGCGTTCGTACGTGACCACCTAATCTTGCCACGGGTGCAGGCGTTCGAGCCAGATGCGATTGTTCTGCTTTGTGGTGCCGACGCGGTCGAGGAAGATCCGCTGTCGCATCTATCCCTTTCCAATAACGCCCATTGGGCAATATTGCGCGATCTGATGGGCATGGCCCCGCGTCTTTTGGTCTTGGGCGGCGGCGGCTATAATCCGTGGTCTGTAGGGCGGCTGTGGACCGGCATCTGGGGGACTTTGAACGGCCATGACCTCCCCGACCGCCTGTCTGACAAGGCTGAAAGCGTACTGCGCAACCTGCGGTTTGATGGAAACCGCCGCGGCAAGAACCCGCCCGATCACTGGTTCACAACCCTGCGCGACACCCCGCGCGATGGGCCCGTGCGGGATGAGATCAAGCAGATGGTAAGGGTGCTTGGGAGCAGGTAATGATGGCGGTGATTTGGCTGATGGGCCGATTAGAATGACCATGCCAGATGGCCCTTGAGCTAGCATCGCCGATGTCCGCTGTGTGAGACTAATC
>JBFGFW010000255.1:0-4411 GCA_041579395.1 Sulfitobacter sp. | reverse complement strand
TGAGTGACTCGCTGGACGGGCTTGCCGCTTGTGCCGGGTTATTCGGATCCCAGTTGACCTCCTGCCTGCTGGCTACACGCACCCCCAAGACGGCGTGCACGGGGCAGGGGGGTCTGGTGATTTCGACCTCTGTCAACGGGAATGACCTTGTGCAGTCACTGAACACCCGGTTTGAACAATTCAAAGGTATCGCAGCGGGCCTCGCCAACAACCCTGCGTTTTCCGGGGCTCCGAACGTCCTGACCGGCTTGACCGACAGCTCTGGCCTGTGTGGCCCGATTGATCTGGGCACGCTGACGGGGGCCAATGCCGACATCAGCCTGCCATCTGACGACTGCATTAAGTCAGGGGGATGTGCCGTGCAGGGCAATGGCACCTGGTCGGCAGGGCGCACCGCCTATGTGAACGCACATTACGGCGGTACAGACCCTCATCCGACCGCATCGACGCGGTTTAAGTTCTTTCAGGCCGAAGTGGCGGCATCGGGTACTACTTCGGCACCTGAGTCGCTGTTAGAGGCTTTGGGCGGCATCGTCGGCGGGGTTGTAGGCGGTTTGCTGGGGGGGGATGCCCCTCCGCCCAAATTCTGCGCCCCACAGGAAAATCTGGACACCAAACGGCGGTTGATGGTCGTTGCGGGTATTGATTGCTCGAACGGGCCGATAGACACCACCGCATCGGCCCCCCCGGTGCAGGAATTCTTTGAGGTGTTTGCCCTGGGCCCTGCCAAGAACGGCAAGCTGGCCGTCGAAATCACTGCCTGCCTTGGCCGCGGCTGTGGCAAGGGCGCGTTGGATACCGACGTCGTCGACGTGGTCAGGCTGGTGGAATGATGCGTATTCGTTTCATCAACCGGTTTGCAAAAGATCAGGATGGCGCGGCGTTTGTCGAATTTGCCATCCTTTTGCCGATGTTGCTTTTGCTGTTTGGCGTCTGCATCGAGGGCGGGCGCACCTTCTGGTCGTACCAGACCACGCTGACCGGCGTGCGCGAGGCGGCGCGGTATCTGGCGCGGGTGGTCGACGCCGATATCTGTGCACAAGGCGGCACGACCACCGAATGGGACGAAGAACTGGCCACCATGGTACGCAGCAGCCTATCGGGGGCGTCGCTGTTGCCCGCATCGGTCAGCGTGACGGGTGTTGTATCGACGCTGGCCTGCACCAGCGCCGGGTTTCGCGGCGGTGTCGCGTCGGTTGCCACGGTGACAGCCAGCCTGACGATCGCCTATCCGTTTTCGGGTCTGTTCGGCGACCGCGGCGAACGGATGGCGGCGCTTGAGGCAACTGTCTTTGAAAGTGCGCGGATGCTGGGGCGATGAAGTTGTCGCGGATCATATCCCGGTTTCGCACCGATCAACACGGATCGACGCTGGTGGAATTCGCGTTGGTGATCCCGCTCCTGTTCCTGCTAATCTTTGCGGTGATCGATTTCGCCCGCGCCGGTTATTCCAACGTGATGGCGGAAACCGCGACCCAGCTTGCCGCGCGCACCGCCGTTGTGCGCCCTGCGGCGTGTGATGGCGTGCCAGAGATCACCCAGCGGGGGGTGGTTGGGCTGCTGTCGCTGGACATCCCCAACGGCACGTCCTGCACCGCCCGCGAGGGGCTGTGCCGCGCGCCCCAGACCGTCACCTGTACCGGGTCGCTGGACAACGCCACCGTGGCGGGCATCTGGCAACGCGTAAAGCCGTTGATGCCAACCGGCGCACGGCCTGAAAATCTGCAATTCTCGTACAGCTATGACGAAAACCTGAATCGCGTGGGTGCGCCCTATGCCCCCATGGTCACCGTCGAAATTGCAGATTTACAGTTCGATTTCATTTCCCCGCTTGGGGCCTTGGCCGATCTGGCCAGCGGGCAACGTGACAGCACCCTGGGGCAAAGCTTTACCTTTGCCTCGATGAGCGCGTCGTTGCCGTCAGAAGATTTAAGATAGGAGTTTTACCATGAGCTTTGCCCAGAAAAACATCGAGCATCAGCAGTCCGAGGCAGTGCCGTCGGTATCGCAACCACCGTTGACGCAGATCTTGATCATTGCGCAGGGTGACAGGCTGACCGCGCAGCTTGCCCAGCAGATGGCCTCCGATGACGCCGTTCAGGGCCAGACCCAGGCCGGCACGCTTGCACAGGTGGTCAAGGCGGGCGGGCAGGGGTGGTCGATGCTGGATTTCGTCGTGTTCGAGGTCAGCGCCAACCCTGCTGCCGATCTTGCGGCCCTGCATGCCCTGTCGGGCCATGGGCTGCAATTCGTTGCCGTCAGCCAGACGCCGCTGTCGCCGCAGACAAACGATGCGTTGTTGAACGCCGGTGTCGCGCAGGTGCTGGTTCTGCCCGCCCCGAAAACCGATGATCCCGTGCTTGCCGTCGCGCCGCAGGTGGTTGCCGATGTGGGACCTTCGCCGATTGCTGACGCCGCTTTGCCGACGTTGCCCGAACCAGAACTCGACGCAGAACCCGAAGCCGATGCGCAGACCGGCGGCAGTGTCACAGTGATGCTGCGCGCGCGTGGCGGGGCAGGGGCCACCACAATCGCCGTCAATCTGGCCTTGGGGCTGGCCGCGCGCACCGGTGCGGGAAGAACCGCACTGGTTGATCTGGATCTGCAAAACGGCAGTGTCGGCCTGTGTCTTGATATGCCCGAATCCGCCGACATGACCGCCTTTGTCAAAGGGCATGTGCCCGCCGACGCCGCGTTCCTTGACAAAGCGGTGCAGACCCATGCCAGCGGCCTGGACGTGTTGACCGCGCCTGATGTCTTTGCGCCGCTGACGGCGGTTTCTGCCGACGCCGTCGCGGGGCTGATCGATATGTTGAAAACCCGCTATGACCATATCGTGCTGGATATGCCACAGGCCGTTATCGACTGGTTAGAGCCTGCATTGGACCGTGCCGCGCGGGTCTTGGTGGTAACGGACATGTCGGTGCCGTCGATCCGGCGCACCCGGCGTCTGATCGACCTGATCACCGAAGATCACATGACCCTGCCGATTGAAACTGTGGTCAATTTTGAAAAGCGCCCGCGTTTTCCGACGCAGGCGCACAAGGAAGCAACCCGGTTGATCGGTCGCCCGCTGACCCACTGGGTGCCTGCGGATGTGCGCGCGGCGCGGCGCGCGACCGACATGGGTGTGCCCTTGCAGATCGGCGCGAAACGGTCGGCATCGGCCAAGGCGGTTGCGTCGCTGAGCCAGACGCTTTTTGACGCGAAACGGGGGGGCTGAGCCATGTTCAAAGCCTTCAACAGCACCCCAAAGATGCAAGTGGCCGCGCCGGTTGTACCGCGCAGCACCCCCGTCGCGGTTGCGGCCCCGGCCCCTGTGGCCCAGATGCCAACGCCTGTTCTGGTGTCGAAATCTGCCCCGAAGGCAGACCCCAACAGCCGCCTGAAAAGCGAATTGCACACCCTGTTGCTGGAGCAGTTGAACCTGACCCTGCTCGACAAGGTCAGCAAAACCGATCTGCGCCGCGAAATTGCAGGGTTGGCCGCCAAGTACCTGCAGGAAAAAGGGCAGATGATGCCTTCTGCCGACTTTCAGCACCTGATTGATGAATTGCTGGACGAAGTGCTGGGTCTGGGCCCGTTAGAGCCGCTTTTGGCTGACCCGAGCATCAGTGATATTCTGGTGAATGGCCCCGATTTGGTGTTTGTTGAACGTGCGGGCCTGCTTGAGCGGACGAACGTGCGGTTTCGCGATGAACGCCATCTGCTGCGGATCATCGACAAGATCGTGTCGGCGATCGGGCGGCGGATTGACGAAAGCCAGCCCTGGGTAGATGCCCGTCTGGCCGATGGCAGCCGTGTCAACGCGATCATCCGGCCCTGTGCGATTGACGGGCCCAGCCTGTCGATCCGAAAATTCTCTCGCGCGCCCTTGGGGATGGAGCAGTTGATCGCCTCGGACGCGCTGTCGAAACCCGCCGCACAGTTTCTGGAGGCAGCGGTGCGCGCGCGAATGAATGTGCTGATTTCGGGCGGAACAGGGTCTGGCAAGACCACGATGCTGAACGCGATGTCGGCCTTTATCGACCCGCGGCACCGGATGGTCACCATCGAAGACGCGGCGGAATTGCAGCTGCAACAGGATCACGTGGTGCGGCTGGAAACGCGGCCCGCCAATGCCGAAGGGCAGGGCCGGATCACGCAGCGCGATCTGCTGGTCAACGCGCTGCGGATGCGCCCCGACCGGATCATGGTCGGCGAGGTGCGCGGTGCCGAAGCGTTTGACATGCTTCAGGCGATGAACACCGGTCACGACGGATCAATGACCACCATCCACGCCAACACCGCCCGCGACGCCGTCAGCCGGCTGGAGCAGATGGTGACGATGATCGGCGGCGATTTCCCGATGCAGGCAGTGCGCTCGCAGATCGCGGCCGGCGTCAATCTGGTGTTGCAGCTGAACCGTCTG
>JBFGFW010000254.1:0-4441 GCA_041579395.1 Sulfitobacter sp. | reverse complement strand
CCCACAATCGGCAGCCAACTGCCCAAAAGCGACCAGCGGCCATAGCGGCGATACCAGTTTTCAGCGCGCGCCAATTGGCGGTCTGACGCGGGAAACCAACGCCGGCTCTTGAACCGCAGCATAAATCGGCCAAGGACCCAGTTGATCACGGATCCCAGAACGTTCCCCACCGTTGCCACGACAAGCAGGATGACCACGTTGTGTTTCCCATGGACCAGCATCCCCACCAGAACGGCTTCGGATTGCATGGGCAGGATCGTCGCCGCAACCAAACCAGACATGAACAGACCAAGATACGCTATCATATGATGGGTTTGGCATCTGATGAGGTCCATGCCAATGCCAATTCATGCACGTTCCGGGGTGGCCCAGATGTGCAATGCACGCGATCAGAAAAGCCGGGAATTCAGGGCGATCAAGGCCGCTTGCGTACGGTTGGCGGCCCCGATCTTGCGATACAGCGTCTTCATATGCAGTTTGACCGTCGGTTCGGTTATGTCCAGATCACGGGCGATCTCCTTGTTGGATTTCGCCTTTGTCAAACCCTCCAGAACCTGCATCTCGCGCGGCGACAATTGTTCGGCCAAGGGATGTGCAGGGGCGTCGTCAAGTGCCGTCATAAAACCGATGGGTGCGTATGTCTCACCTGTTGCCATGAATCTGACGGCGTTGATCATCGATTTGGCCGGCAAGGTCTTGGGAACGAACCCGGCGGCCCCGGCGTCGAGCGCCTGTTCGGCAATGTTTCGGGTGGCCTCGCCAGACAATAGCGCCACCCGCTGGCCACCCTGCATCTTCAGTGTTTCCATGAATCCGTCCAGCCCGTTCATGCCGGGCATGTTGAGATCCAAGATCACCAGATCAAAACGGTCCTCAGTCACAATCAGTCGGTGCGCCTCGGCCAGATTGGCGGCCGTTTGCGCCACGATATCGCCCTGCGCCTGCAGAAACATGACCATTGCGTCACGCAGCAGATCGTGATCATCGGCTATCAATACGCGCATTATGATTCCCCGCTGCTGGATGGAAAGCTAAACGGCACTGCATCGCGTTGCACGCGTTAATTCACGGACGGGTTCGGGGACTTTTTACACAAAAGCGCTGAAATCCGCCGGACCTATCCAAAAGGATAGAAATCTATCCGTCTGCCCGGTCGGAACACGCGGTGGCATATGGCATATAGGGGTCAGTCAGGAAAAGACCTTCCTATGCCGAAGTTGCTTCTAAGAGTCCTAATTTTGTTAGTTGGTACTGCGTTTCCAGTTTGGGCCGATGACCTTGGCATGCCAGTTGGTGACGTAATCTTGACGGTCTCGGGTGCCATCAAAACGACAAATGTGGAAAACACGGCTCAGTTCGATCTGGCCATGCTTGAAGCACTTGACGGTCAAACGGTTGAAACATCGACCATTTGGACAGATGGCACCCAGACATTCAAGGGTGTCCCGCTTAAGAAATTGATAGATTATTTAGGCGTTCAAGGCGATGTGCTGCGCGCCACGGCAATCAACGATTACGCCATTGATATTCCGGTGTCAGACGGCGTGGAGGGTGCATTGCTGGCCTATCAATTGAATGGTCAGCCGATGTCGGTGCGCGACAAGGGGCCGCTTTGGATCATCTATCCCTACGACGCCGATCCGAAATACCGGACCGAAGTCATCTATTCCCGCAGCATATGGCAACTCGACCGCATCGAATCCTTGAAGTAAGAAAAAAGGGTGCTGCCCTTTCAAGGAACAATGCCCATGTCGCGTCTGAAAAACGCTTTCCTGCGCCTTCGGTTCTTGGTGTTTTTGATTGTGGGCGGCACCGGCCTTGCCTTGGTTTTGTATTTGTCCGGCAACGTGATCCGCGATTTGCGGCTCTTAAGCTCTGCAAGATCTGACAACGTGCAATGGACGCTGTCCCAGATCGAGATCGAATTTATCGAACTTGAACTGGAACTTGCCGTGCTTGCCAACGCTCCGGCACCAGACCTGACCCTGCTGAGACGCGAATACGACATCTTCTATAGCCGCATCCAGACCATGGCGGAGTCGCTGCTGTCGGCGGATTTGCGCGAAGAACCGGCTTTTGCCGAAAACCTTGCCGCCAGTCAGGCGTTTCTGGACGAAACAGTTGACATCATCGACGCAAGCGATGCGCAGTTGTTTGCCCGGCTGCCCGAACTTGCAGAGCGGGCAAGGGCACTGCGCCCCAGCATCCGGAGATTGTCGACATCCGGGATGAAAACCTTTGCGCGGGAAGCAGATGTCAGGCGTGGCGACGTTGCCGTGACGCTGCGCCAGACATTCATAGGGGTGACCGTGCTGCTGGTGGCATTGGTCATGCTGGCGCTTTATCTTGGTTATCTGATCCGCCAAAGCAATCGCCGCCGCGCCGAGGCGGTTGAAGCAAGCCGACGGATGAATATCGTAACAAGCGCGTCGCTGGACGCGGTGATCGTCGCGGATCGTTTTGGGACCATCCTTGATTACAACGCCGCCGCCGAGCAGATGTTCGGCTATCGCGCCGCTGACGCAATTGGTCAGGATCTGGGTGCGCTGATCGTTCCCGATCGACAGCGCTCGGCGCATGATGCCGGCATGGAACGGCTGCGCAAGAGCGGCGAAAAACTTATAGTGGGCAAGGGCCGCATCAAGCTTGAGGCGCGGCGGTCCACCGGCGAGATGTTCCCCGTCGAAGTGGCGATTCAGTCGGCGCAAACCCACGAGGGCGAAATTTTTATTGCATTTCTGCGCGACATTTCGCGGCGCTTGAAGGCAGAGCAGGATCTTGTCATCGCCCGCGACCGGGCCTTGGCGGGCGAAAAGGCCAAGACCGACTTCATGGCCACCATGAGCCATGAAATACGCACGCCGCTGAACGGGCTTTTGGGCAACCTCATGCTGTTGAGCGATACGCCTTTAGACCCCAAGCAGTCCCATTACATAAAGAATATGGACACCTCGGGTCGGCTGCTGATGAGCCATATTTCCGATGTGCTGGACATCACCAAATATGATGCAGGCAAGTTGCGGCTTCACCCCGTCGCCATGAACATCAGCACCTTGTTGCAGGATATTATCGACAATCAAAGCAGTGCCGCGGCGGCCAACAAGACGACATTGGAGTGGCATTGGATCAGCCCCCCGATCGAGTGGATCAAGGCAGACCGCGACAGGTTTCAGCACATCTTGATGAACGTGATCGGCAACGCGGTTAAGTTCACCCACACTGGGCATGTCACCATTCAGCTCGAAGTACTTGGCGACCCCCAAGTTGCACCAGAGTTGCAGATACTGGTTGCCGATACCGGCGTCGGCATGGACGCGGCCCTGCAGGCGCAAATCTTCGATGATTTCATGACTGGCGATGCGTCCTATGACCGGGACGTTGGCGGAACCGGGCTGGGGCTTGGGATCGCACAGCGCTTTGCGCATGCGTTGGGCGGTGAAATCGATGTCAAAAGCACGAAAGGCGTCGGCAGCACCTTTAGCATCCGCCTTCCCGTTGAACCGATCGCCGCTCCGGATATTGTCACGCGCGCAGAAGCACCGGCCATCGCGTTTCGGCCGCAGTCCATTCTGCTGGTCGAGGATAACGAGATCAACCGCTTCGTCGTTCATGAATTGCTGATCGCAGCGGGGCACCGCGTGACAGAAGCGCATAACGGCAGTCAGGCCGTATCGGCAGCGCAGGCGCAACGCTTTGACCTGATCCTGATGGATATTAGTATGCCGGTGATGGACGGCCGCGCCGCGACTCGCGCCATCCGCGCCGGCGGCGGAATCAACCAACAGACGCCGATTGTCGCCATCACTGCTAACGCGATGGCCGAAGAGCAACAGGCGTTTCTGCTTGATGGGATGAACGACATTCTGACCAAGCCTTTGGTGAGGGGTGACCTTTTGCGGGTGATCGCGCGCTATGGGCGTCATGGACAAGGCGAACCCGACACTTTGGCAAGGACAGCACCGGGCGCGCAACGGCATCTGAGCGATCTGCGCGAGACGCTGGGGGACGACAAGCTTGGGCAATTGCTGGAACGTTTTTCCGCAGAGATCGAGGCGTCTATCGCCCAGCTTCAAGATCGGTCCAGCCTGTCGCATGCGGATATAGCGGAACTGGCGCACCGGATGGCGGGTACATCAGCGACGTTGGGTGCGACGAACCTGCGGGCGGCAATGCTGGACTTGGGCAGGGCTGCAAAAGCGCAAGATGATCGACAGCTTGGCGATTGTGTCGCGGGCCTTCCAGCGGTATGGGCTGCCACGCGGCAGTTGCTTCAGGATGAATTAGGCCAATCTGCGCAAACCGCTGAAACTTTGCCGTGACGTGTCGGGGCAAAGGTGCCGATAGCCAGCTTGCGTCGCTGCTTGACGGGGCATTCCCCGACTGACGCCCAAGGCCACATTCACGAAAGAGGTTTCACCATGCCCACCCGTGCGCTGATGAT
>JBFGFW010000253.1:0-4473 GCA_041579395.1 Sulfitobacter sp. | reverse complement strand
GTCGCGCACCGTGACATGGCCGTTTTCGTGCAGTTCAAGTTCGATCCAAGTGGCATGGCCTGCAACGGCTTCATCCATCGAGTTGTCGATGATTTCGGCCACCATGTGGTGCAGCGCGCGGTCGTCCTTGCCGCCGATATACATGCCGGGGCGCAGGCGGACGTGTTCCATATCCTCAAGGACCTGGATCGAAGACGCGTCGTATTCTTTGCCATTGGGCTGCGCGCCGGAGAGAAGATCGGTCATGAAGGGCCTGCTGCTTGTTGCTTTTATGAGCGTCGGAGTATGCCAGAGCGCCAAAGGCGGGGGAAGGGCGGTTAGAGCGGTTTCGGATTGGGCCTACTGACTGGCATCACACCCCCCGTGTCGATCGCGAGGTTGCCGGGTTTATTGCCCTAGGGGGCCTGCGGTGCCTGCCCGCCTGAACACTGGTCAAACCCAGTTCAAAATCGCATCGGCCACCTCGCGCGGCTTTTGGTGGTGCAGCCAATGGTCCGCCCCGTCGATGGTGACGCGGGTCAGATCGGGGGCGAACGCCTCAAGTCCGTGGGTCGAAGCGGGCAGCAACGCGGTGTCATCCGTCCCCCAGATCAGCAGATGCGGGCAACGCACCTGCAAGCGGTCGGGATCAAAGGCCAGCGCATCGTCAATCGCCTCGCCTGGGCCGCCAAGCTTCAGCGGTGACGCGCGATACCAATTGATCATCCCGCGCAGGCCCGCCGCATCCCGCCATGCCGCCTTGTACCCAGCCATCGTGTCGCCCTGCAGCCAGTCCATATCCATATGCGACGAAAACAGACCCATCAGTTTTGCGAAATCATTGGCGGCAAGGATGTCCTCGGACCCGGCGCGGCGCAGGAAGTGGATGTATTGCGAAGCGTCGGTCTGGGGTCCGCCCTTGGCCAGTTCGCGCTGAAACGGGGCAGGGTGCACGCCGTTCATGATGATCAGTTTCGACACCAGATCGGGCCGCCCGATGGTCAGCGCATAGGCGACCGAGGCCCCCCAATCGTGGCCAAGCACAATCAGCGGCGCGTCCCCGATCAGCGCGGCCATATCCGACACCAGCAGCGAGGTCTTGTACTGCGCAACATCGCCGGGCCGCCAGCTTTCGCCATAGCCGCGTTGATCGGGGGCTATGCAATGAAATTTGTGTGCCAGCAGCGGTGCCAGATCGGCCCACGCGCCTGAATGTTCGGGAAACCCGTGTAGCATCAGCAACTTGGGCGCATCCCTGTCACCCCAATGACGGGTGAAGAAATTCTGGCCGTTCAGCTTCGTGGTTTCGGTCCAATGGGCGACCATGATGCGATCCTTTATGTTTTGTGGTGTTTCGGGGCGGGCAAGTGATCCAAGGTCAGCCCAAGCTGCGTGCCCGGCGCAAACCCCGGCCAAAGGTCATCGTCCAGATATCGGCTGGCATCATCTCCGCGCAGATGCAGGCCCATGAAGGCGGCTGCGAAATGCTGGGCGATGTTGTTCATCCGCACGGTATCCCAGACCGCATCGCCGTAATGCTCAAACGGCGGCCAGCCCAGAACTTCGGACTGCATCCAGCTTTCCGTTGGTGCGGGGATCGGGGCGGCGGCGTTGTGGCCTGCATTGGTAAAACTCAGGAGATAGCGGTCACTGGCCGCGCCGTCAAAGATGGCCCGCATCGCGGCATAGTTCGATACCTCATCCGCCGTACCCGCAACCATCAGCATCGGCGTGTCCATCCCGGCCAGTCCTGAGGCGTCCCACATGCCTTGGGCGTTGCCCCAGGGACCGATGGGCATGATTGCTTTCAGCCGCGGGTCGCGCAACGCCGCGTGGCTGCCTGAGCCTGCCAGATGCTGCACCAGAGTGCCATCCTGGGGCGCGCGCGCATGGTCAAGCGCAGTGTCCGCCAGCCCTGCACCGCCATAGATCAGCGCCCCGTATCCGCCCATGGAATAGCCGATCAGGCCGGTGTTGGCGCAATCGACCAGCGCACCCAGATCGCCGTCAAGTGCCGCCATTGCATCAATCACGCCGCGCTGATCCAAGGGCCGGTTCAGCAGGGTGACACCAAACTCCTGCTGATCGTCATAGGTACTGCCCACATGGTCCGGTGCCGCCACGACAAAACCCTTTGCGGCCAGACTTTCGGCCAGATGGCTCATCAGGAAGCGGTTGCCTGGGTTCCCGTGCGAGATCACGATTAACGGTGCGGTGCCAGTGCCGACCGCCGCATCCCGGCAGGAAAAACCGGTCAGCGACGTAGCAGTAACCCCATCGCGGATCAGCGTTTCATAGACCGTTCCGGGCAATGTGTCGGGTACCGCAGGGTACCAGATTTCAACCGTCAGGCTCCGGGACGGCGACACATCGAAGGTTTTCGTGGTGACCCCGACCTTGTGCGTGCCGCGTGTGGCCAATTCGGGGGCGTCCGGGCGGATCAGATCGATACGGTTTTGCATGCAAGCTCCTGCGTCCTCATGTGCTGACTGTGGCGGGGGGGCATGCAAGTGACAAGGGGGGGCGTTGCGGTTGGATAAGCTGGATCATTCACGTTGGGGTCGACGGATCCTTGGGCCGGGGGCTGAAATATCAAACTGGGTTCAAAAAAGCGCATCCTGTCCGGGTCTGGCAGGCCTTCCCCTTATGCTGTTGCCAGAGTATGGCTGCGCGATGAAAGCCGAATTGACATATGCCAGCCACGCCCGGGCCATCACGGTAATGGGCTTGCCTTTGGTCGGCGGGCATTTGGCGCAAGTTGCGATCGGCGTGACCGACACGGTGATGGTTGGTTGGTACAGCGTTGAGGGATTGGCCGCGGTGACCCTCGCCAGCACCTATTTCTTCGTGCTGCTTATCTTCGGATCGGGCTTTGCCTGGGGCGTGATGCCAATGGTCGCCGCCTTTCATGCCGAGGGCGACGAGACCAACCTGCGCCGCGCGACCCGCATGGGGCTGTGGCTGTCGCTTGCGTTTGGTTTGCTGGCGCTGCCGTTCTTCATCTGGGCGCGGCCGGTGATGGGGCTGATGGGGCAGGATGCGGCGCTGGCGGACATGGTCGGGCAATATCTGGCGATTGCCGGATGGGGGATCATCCCCGCGCTTCTTGTGATGGTCCTCAAAAGCTATCTTGCGGCACTTGAGCGAACGCAGGTGGTGTTCTGGATCACCATTCTGGCGGCCATCGCCAATGTGCTCGCAAACTATGCCTTCATCTTCGGCAACTGGGGGGCACCAGAACTGGGGGTGCGCGGTGCTGCCATCGCCTCGTTGACCGCGCAAACCGTATCGTTGCTGGCCGTGGTGGCCTATGTGTTGCTGGTCCTGCCGCAGCACAAGATTTTCGTGCGCCTGTGGCGGCCGGATTGGGACATGCTGGCGCGCGTGTTTCGTCTGGGGCTGCCCATCGGGTTCACCGGGCTGAGCGAAGTAGGGCTGTTTGCCGCGTCGGCAGTGATGATGGGATGGCTGGGCACGGTTGCACTGGCCGCGCATGGCATTGCGCTGCAACTGGCATCGATGACGTTCATGGTGCATCTGGGGATCAGCAATGTTGCCACGATCCGCGCGGGCAACGCCTATGGGCGTCGCGACCCGGCGCATCTGGCACGCGGCGCGATCACGGCCACGGGAATGTCGCTGATCATCGCTGCGCTCACGATCATTGTCTTTGTGATCTGGCCCGAACCGCTGATCGATCTTTTCATGCAGCGCAGCGAACCGGCGCGCGCCCAGATTTTGGCGGTCGGCGTGGGCCTGTTGGCGATGGCTGCACTGTTTCAATTGGTGGATGGCGCGCAGGCGGTGGCCCTTGGCCTGCTGCGCGGCATTCAGGACACCAAGGTACCGATGATCCTGGCAGGCATCAGCTATTGGGTGATCGGCATCCCGGTATCTTATCTGCTGGGATTTGTAGCGGGGCTGGAGGGCATCGGCGTGTGGCTGGGGCTGGTTGTCGGGCTTGGCGTGGCGGCACTGCTGCTGAACCTGCGGTTTTGGGGCCCGTCGATCGCATCGCTGACCCGCGGCGCGCCGACCGTTTAGTCGCCCGTCAACCGATCCGCCTTTTTGCGCACCAGCGTGCTGCGCAAATCATGCATTGCCAGCAACAGGGCATCGGTGACCGCCTCTAGCTGGTCATCGGTGGCCTTGGATTGCACCCATTGCGTCGTCAGATTCAAATAATCGACGGCGCGGTGAATATCGTCGATGTCACGCCGCGCCAACACCTGCATCCGGTCATCCATCCAGACGCGGATTTGCGTCAGGTCGGCGTCGGACAGCGTCCGGTCGCCCTGCGGCTTGATTTCGCCGTTGCGGATGTTGATGACGGCGATCTGGTCCATCTCGATCCGGCGCTGACGGTTTTCGGTATCGATGCGAAACACCGCCGCCCCGTTCTCACGGACACGAAAATAATACTCTGGCAGGTCGCTCGACATAACTTGTGCCTCTCGTGCCTTAGGTCAATCCAGCGCAGAAAGTCTGGATCCT
>JBFGFW010000252.1:0-4476 GCA_041579395.1 Sulfitobacter sp. | reverse complement strand
GGACCCGGCTTGTTGTTCTCCTTGGCAATGATAACAACTACGTAGCGTTTATGAATAATGCCATGAGGAACCTCTTTCGAGACTTGATGGTCTGGCCTACTGGTCAGGGGCTCGTCTATCGCGCTGGTGGTCGCTTCTTTGTGCACACTGCACATCCGTCAGGAAACAACGGCCATTTCAGCGCGTTCATTTCTGCTAATCCGGATGAAGCACAGGGCCGAAAGTGCCTGATTGCAAAGTTGGCGGTCGAAAAGATTATGCTGCAATCCAGCGGATGACCCATGGGGCTCAAAAGGATTTTTCTACCTTAGATATCTTTCAAATGTAGTATGTCGGCTGCCAATGAGGCAAATCAGTTGAACCGGGATACCTCCCGCGACAGTTGATGCAGTGCCAAAAAGGAAGTTAAGAGGGTTGTGACGGGATTAAAAACCCCTCCACATCAGCCTCGCCAGAAGAGGATGATCCAACTGATTGGAAAATGATCTTTGATGGTGAAACAGTGTCGTTAAGCCCTTCTATCGGGAATTGGACGTTAGACTGCCGGTCGCATTACGTAATCAAGCGAGGGCGCATCATTGAAGCTGGGCCGTGGACGGACCAGCAAGTTGCCGCTGAACGATTGCGCGACCAGAAGGCCAAGTCCCGTCAATATGCCAACCAGCCGACGGTCAGCAACACGCCCAGCCTTACACTTAGCTTGGATCATGAAACTCAAACTAAAAGCATCTGGCAACGGATTTGGCACTTCTTCCGATAGGGCAAGTGCTTGAAAAGGATATTCACGACCACAATGTAAAAAGGGAAAGTCCGCTTTCGCTTCGCGTCACAAGCTACTCGCTTGTGCAGCGAAGGTCGGCTTCCCACCCTATGCTACTTGGAAGAATAAAAACCAGAGAGACGCAGGCCTCACTTCGAAACCGCCGATAGTGAATGCTTTTGTAAGCTTATAGCGCTGAATCTAAAAGCTTATTTCAGACGTAGAGGTTATAAACCATGTGTGGCTATCATGGGCAATGGCCAGAGACTGACCGAATGTCAATTTTAAGATTCACTCGGGTTTGAAAGGGAAGCGGCGAACTTGGCGCAAACTCCTAAGTCGGGTATCTTGAGGAAAATCACGTAAGCTATTGAATAAATAAAGCTTTTTATTTCAAGGCATCATCCGCGACGCGCAAAGTTATACGCGCCGCGCAATTTTATGTGCTTCCCTACAGTGTTTCAAAAATCTAGGTTTTCGACGTTCAGCGCGTTTTGTTGAATGAATTCGCGGCGCGGTTCGACCACATCGCCCATCAACTTGGTAAAGAGATCGTCAGCCTCCGCCATGTCTTCTACCCTGACCTGCAGCAAGGTGCGCGCATCAGGGTCAAGCGTGGTTTCCCAAAGCTGCTCGGGGTTCATTTCGCCCAAGCCCTTGTACCGTTGCAACGACAGCCCTTTTTCGCCCTCGGCAAATATGGCGTCAAGCAGGTCCATGGGTCCGTGAATCACCTGGGTCCGATCCTTGCGCACCAGCTTTGCCGGCAGACGGTAAACATCTTGCAGGTGCTGGGTAAATCCGCCCGACCGCTTTGCTTCGCCTGACCGCAACAGGCGGCCATCAGTGTGCGCACTTCTTCGACACCGCGCAGGATACGCGCCAGGCGAACCCCATGATCCTGAGTGACGCGGCCCTGCCAGCCTTTTTCGTATTCAACCGCGATCAGGTTCAGCCGTTCGGCCACCTGATCCGCAATGCCTTGCAGATCGGCATCAACGGCACCGGGCACAAAGGCACCGGCAATCGCGGCCTGCTCTAGAATGTGGCGCGGATAATGGGTTGGAAACGCTTCCAGAACGCGGCGCATCTGACGGGCCAGATCGACGACGCGCGCAAGATCCTGACCGTTGATTTCTTCGCCATTGCCCTGTCGCAACATTGCGCCGTCTATCCCCTGTTGGATCAGATAATCCTCCATCGCGGCCTGATCTTTCAGATACACTTCGGACTTGCCGCGCGACACTTTGTAAAGCGGAGGCTGCGCGATATAAAGATGGCCGTTCTCAATCAACTGCGGCATCTGGCGGAAGAAAAAGGTCAGCAGGAGGGTGCGGATATGCGCCCCGTCCACGTCCGCGTCGGTCATGATGACGATCTTATGATACCGCAGCTTGGCGATGTTGAATTCGTCGCGCCCAATTCCCGTGCCCAATGCCATCACAAGGTTGCCGATTTCCTGGCTGCCCAGCATCCGGTCGAAACGCGCCCGTTCAACGTTCAGGATCTTACCTTTCAGCGGTAGGATTGCCTGGGTCTGACGATCACGGCCCGTCTGCGCGGACCCTCCGGCCGAGTCACCCTCGACCAGAAAAACTTCGGTCTTGGATGGATCTTTTTCAGAGCAGTCCTTCAGTTTTCCAGCCAGGAAATTGACGTCCATCGCGGTCTTACGGCGGGTCAGGTCGCGGGCTTTGCGTGCGGCTTCCCGGGCGTGTGCGGCTTCGATAATCTTGCTGACAACGATGCGCGCTTCTGTCGGGTTTTCTTCAAACCATTCGGACAGTTTTTCGTTGACCAACCCTTCGACAGCGGGGCGCACTTCGGAACTGACCAGCTTGTCCTTGGTCTGCGAGCTGAACTTGGGGTCGGGCACCTTGACCGACAAAACGCATGTCAGCCCTTCGCGGGCGTCATCGCCGGTAAAGGTGACTTTTTCCTTTTTGGCGATCCCCGAGGATTGCGCATAGTTGTTGATTGTCCGCGTCAGGGCCCCGCGAAAGCCAGCCAAATGCGCACCGCCGTCGCGTTGCGGGATGTTGTTGGTAAAGGGCAGGACGTTTTCGTGATAGCTGTCGTTCCACCACATTGCGACTTCAACGCCGATGTCATCGCGGTCGCCCGTGATGAAAATCGGCTCTGGCATGACAGAGGATTTGTGTCGGTCCAGATATTTCACAAATTCCTTTACGCCACCTTCGTAGAAGAACTCGGAGCGAAGCGTTTCCGCAGGGCGTTCGTCGGTCAGGATGATCCGCACACCCGAGTTCAGGAATGCCAGTTCACGCAGACGTTTTTCGAGTGTTTCAAAGCTGTAGTCGAGGTTGGAAAATGTAGCGGTCGATGCCATGAACCGCACTTCGGTGCCGGTACGATCGGTTGGGCCGACCACGCTCAGGTGTTCTTTGGTAAATCCGCCCTCGAAACGCGCGACGTGTTCCTTGCCTTCGCGCCAGATCCGCAGCTCAAGCCAGTCAGATAACGCGTTGACTACGGACACACCCACACCGTGCAGACCGCCGGACACCTTGTAGGAGTTGCTATCAAATTTCCCGCCCGCGTGCAGTTGGGTCATGATCACTTCTGCCGCGGAAACGCCTTCGCCCTGGTGGATACCCACCGGAATGCCACGCCCGTTGTCGCTGACGGAAACAGAGCCGTCTTCGTGCAAGGTGACGTTTACAGCGTCGGCATGACCGGCCAACGCTTCGTCAATTCCGTTGTCCACGACCTCGTACACCATGTGATGCAGGCCAGACCCGTCATCCGTGTCGCCGATATACATGCCGGGGCGTTTGCGGACCGCTTCTAAGCCCTTGAGAACTTTGATGGAATCAGCGCCGTATTCCTCTGGAATCTGCTCGATATCGGACATTGGGGTGTACCTTCTTTTGTTGCCCATTTTATAGTGTTTTTCGGGGGGGTTGTCACGCGCCCGACACAAGATTTTGTGTCAAAGGAAGGGGATCAACAGGCCCACCAGGATAAGCAGAGAGCCCGCCACGATATTGATCCGCTTCAACGTGGCGGAGCTTGTCATCAGGGTGCGCAATTTCCCTACAAACCCGGCAACCGCCAGATTGCCAAGCAGGGGGATCGCCACCGAAACCGCGATGATCGCACCGACGTCTGGCCAAGTGATGACGCGCAGATCGAAGAACCCCGGCAAGACACCCATATAAAACAAGACCGCTTTTGGATTCCCCAAAATGGCCAGCAATCCGGCGGCAAATCCGGCCCAGGCACCGGGTTTGGTCAGGCGGCTGTCACGGTCGATCTTGGCACCGGCATGGCGGATCAACATCGCGCCCATCAACAAGAACACACCGCACGCCAGCCAGCGCATCCCCAACATGAACACGTCGAATACCGACAGGATCCAGCTGATCCCAAGCACGGCGACCAGCGGCCACAGCATATCGCCGATCGACACCCCCAAGGCAAGCGGCCAGGCGGCGCTGAAGCCTCCGGACAAGGCGCGCGCCATAATCGCCAGCCACACCGGGCCGGGTGTAATGAAAAGGATGAACAATGCGCCGCAATAAAGCAGAAGATCAGGCAATTCGATGGTCATTGGTGCATCCGCGCGGCTGACACGCCCCCCGTTTCGGTGACTTCCAGCATTTGCGCCCTTGATCCCAGACTGTCAAACAATTCAACCCCGGTACCGGTCATCCACGCCTGCGCATCAAGGGCGGTGATCTCGTCATACAGGG
>JBFGFW010000251.1:0-4478 GCA_041579395.1 Sulfitobacter sp. | reverse complement strand
TGGATCGCGGGTCGATCATGCTGATCGTTTATTCCGCCTTTAGCGCAGGCACGGTTTCGGGGCTCTGGTCTGCGACCCCGCTCGCGACGCTACTGATGCTCTACGCCGTTGTATGGATGTTTCTCGCGCTTGGAATGGGGGCGATGATCGGACTGGGCAATCCATCGGGGCTGACATATCCGGATCGCGCGGTGCTGTTCTATTGCGGCTCGACGAAAAGCCTCGCAAGCGGCCTGCCGATCGCAACGGCGCTGTTCGCGCCTGAAATGGTCTGCGCAGTCGTTCTGCCGCTGATGATCTACCACATGTCCCAACTGCTGGTTTGCGCTTTCGTTTCTCAAAAAGCGTCGCAGCAGCAGCAGGTTACGGCCTGATCAGCCAGCCTGCCCCCCTTGCCCGAGCAGCTTTTTCGCCATCATCATGTGCACCCCTTTTTCGCGATTCACCGTCTGGGTGACGCGCAGATCTCCGGCAAGACTGCATAGCATATAGGCATCACTGCGGCTGATCCCTGCCCGCTCCGAGACAAGTTTGACCATATCGCGCAGAGCCATTTCGACGCAACGATCAAGGTCGGGGGCCATGCCCATGGTGATGAAATGGGTGGGGGTTTCGGCTTGCGGATACGCAAGCGCGCGATCCTTCAGAACGGTCAGGCGAAAATGCCCGCGCAGAGCTGTCTCAATGGCGGTAACGCAGACCTCGCCGTCGCCCTGTGCGCCATGGCCATCGCCGCAGGAAAACAGCGCTCCTTCTGCAAAAACCGGAAGGAAAAGCGTCGCCCCTTTGACCAGTTCCTTGTTGTCGATATTGCCACCATGCACTCTTGGCTCGATTGTGGAAATACGCCCCCAATCGGCCGGCGGTGCCACACCCATCACGCCAAAAAACGGTGCCAGTTCCAGCTCAAGACCCCACGGCAGCGTGGCGACGCCACGTTCCGCATCAAGCGGGATATTGGTGTGATGCGGGCGCGGAAAATCCAAAGGCAGGGTGCCTGCCAGAGGCCGGATAAAATTATACCCCCAGTCCTGACGCAAAGCGACGTCCAGAATATCGATCCGCAACACATCACCAGGCATCGCGCACGCAACCGCAACCGGTCCGGTCAGGATATGTCCCGGAGCAGCCGGAAGGCCCGCAGCATGCAAGTCTAGCAACTCGGGCGGCACGTAAAAGCCAGCCGGTGGCAGGTTCAGCGGCCCGCCCGAAATTGTCTCGATCACCACCTCATCGCCGCTTTGGATGGTCAATGCGGGCGCAAGGGCGGCATCGAAAAAGCCCCAATGGCAAGTTTCAACAGAGGCTTTGAGTGTCTCGCGCGTCATCGTGCTGTCCTTATGTTTCGGTCATCAGTCCGGCTGGGGGTTTCCCAATATACCTTCGATCAGAATCTGGACGCGCAGGGCCTCTTGCACCGTTGCCAGCCGACTGGGTTGACCCGCGACAAGACATGCCAGATCGTCCAGCTGCGCTTTCAGGCTGGTCGCCCTAGGATCGGCAGACGTCTGGTTGATCGCCAAAAATTCATCGCCGTAGGAAATCGCATCATGTGAGAATTCGGAAATCCGGCGGCTGGAAGTCGATCCTTTGATCGTGACTTCCTGTCTGTCGGGCTGCGCGCCCCCGACGCTGCCCATAATCGTGACCGGGAGGCCGTCGCTATTGACCAGACGTGACGCCACATTGGTTTCACACAACTTCCCGCCCACCGGGTATTCAGCATGCGCCCAGACCAGCTTTAGGGGCCCCAAGATGCGCTCGCTGAAGAACAAAAAGTGTGAAATCACTTCCCGCGTCATGCCGCCTTCGTCGCGAAACCGCAGCCAATCCGCCGCTTTCTGCCACTCGCGGGGCCAGTTGGCGTATGTGACGATGATGTCGATGCCCATCAGCGCCCCCAACTCCCCCCTCTTGATCGAAGCCTGTACATCCGACAGAGCCGCACCCGCCGCTTGCGTGAAGTTCACCGCTGTTGGTACAGCGAAAGTCGATAGCTTATCGACCAGATCGCGGCTTTCCTCGATATCAATGCCCAGCGGTTTCTCAAGAAAGACGGTCTTGCCCAATTCGGCAGCTGCCAATGCATATGCCTTGCGCGGCGCTGGCGGGCACGCGAGATAAACCAGATCTACATCGGCAATCGCCAAGTCAGCGTTAGCGGCCAGCGTCGCGTCGGGCGCTATTTTCTTCGCAGCGCGGCAGGCCGCCTCGTCAGGATCCCAAATCGTGTCCACCGAGAAATCCGGGTGCAGGTTCATGTGCTCCAACATACGTTGGCCCATAATCCCAAGGCCAATTACGGCAGTTTTGATTGTCATACAAATTTCCTGATGTTTAAGCGGGCTTACAGCCATTCGATGATAGAGGATGTTCATTCAGACCTGAGCGCCCCACACCACCACCTGTCTCTGGGTCCGTATTACCCCATGCCAGCTGCCGGCCTGGTTCTGTCGCAAACTTTTGCAGTCTTTCGTTTGTTTCCTGATTTGTGTTCGCCAGCAATCTCAATCTGTCAGGCTGCGAAGAGACCGCGCCACTCGGTAAGAGCGGCGGCACGGTTCAGCTTGAAATTTGATCGGCTGCAGAGGTGGCGCTCCGCGTTGGAATGGTTGTAGACTGAGGCGTGGACGGCGGCGAATTTTTGCAAGTTTCGCATCCCCCTAAAGCAAAGCATGGCCCGCTCTCAACGCCACGTTCATGCAGAAGATCTTCAACATTCCGAGGCGAAAGTGGAAACCGGACATACATCATAAGCGTCTGGCGGATCACATCAGGACTGGTTTTGAATTAGCGAAATGGGGAACGTTTCGTCTTCCGGCAACGCTAGGTCACCGCCCTGCCCGCCTCAAACCGGTTTCCTCAGACAGAACCCTTGAAGGGAGAAGGTTTTGACATTAACAGAGGCTACAAAACCGAACAGCCCGTCACAAGCCAAGTTCCTCCGACAATGCCGTCCGGGGGCACGGCACCGCATACGTTTATTGGAAAGAGCCCTTTTTTCGTGATTTGCGAATGGATTCTAATCGTTAAAGAACGTGTCAAAAACAACAACAAGAAATGCAGGTCGATGACCATTTCCCAAGACGCTTCAAAAGCGGAACCCGATGTCCGAGATGCAAGCCATTGGGTAAGAATTCTTGCCAAATACCGCGACCCGAGCGCGCTGCGCAGCTGTACAGAGCTGTTCATCACCATTGGCCCATTTGTGCTACTTTGGGCTATTGCGTGGTGGTCACTGTCCTATAGCTACTGGCTGACGCTCGCCATCTCGCTTTGCAATGCAGCATTCCTTTTGCGCCTTTTCGCCATCCAACACGATTGCGGCCATGGCGCGTTCTTCAAGAACCGTAAGACAAGCGATTGGATTGGACGCATGATCGGTGTTCTTACGTTGACACCTTATGACGTCTGGCGGCGGTCGCACTCAATCCACCACAACTCATCGGGCAATCTTGGTCGGCGCGGTATTGGCGACGTTCACACGTTAACCGTGGCGGAATATCATGATCTCTCGCCGATGAACCGGCTATTATATCGCCTCTATCGGAATCCAATCATCCTATTCGGCCTGGGACCAGGCCATCTGTTCCTGCTCCAGAACCGTCTACCCTTGGGCTTCATGGCAAATGGGAAATATTGGCTCAGTGCCATGTGCACAAATGCTGGGATTTTCGCTGGGTTGGCCGCCATCATTTACTTTGGTGGGCTGATACCGATCTTTCTGATATTCCTACCGACCACGCTGCTGGCCGCCACAGCGGGGGTCTGGCTGTTCTATGTTCAGCACCAGTTTGAAACCACCCATTGGGAAACGAACGAAGATTGGCAACTGCATGAGGCCGCGCTCCATGGTAGCTCGCACTACGTGATGCCCTCAATACTACAATGGTTCACGGCGAATATTGGCATCCATCACGTGCACCATCTCTACAGCCGCATCCCTTTCTATCGCTTGCCGGAAGTCCTGCGTGACCACAGTGCCTTGGCAGAAGGCAGCCGCATGACGATCCGCGAAAGCCTCGCCAACGCCCGCCTGCATCTCTGGGACGAAGAGTCTAAAACACTCATCTCTTTCTCAAAGGCGCGGGTCTTATATCGGTAGGTGAGGTATCTTTGGCTGCCAAGTTGAAGATGCTGAAAGACGAGGGCTCTGCGACCTGAATTTCGGGCCATTTGGAACTGGAATTTTCGGTTACACTTTCCTGGATGGGAGAGGAGCTGAGAACGATGAAGGCATCACAATTTTCGGACGCGCAGAAGGTGTTCGTTTTGAAGCAAGGCGAGGAAGGCACACCGGTAGCGGAGATCTGCCGCAAGGCGGGATCAGCCAGGCTGGTGCTGTCATGTGTGGACGGCTCCGTTTACGCAAGGGTTGATTTGAGCTGATTTTGATCGTTGCAGGTTGCGGTCATGTGTCCGGCCTTTGTGCGCGGTGCATATAACCGCTGGCCCTGATGAAGTCCGCATGCCGGGTC
>JBFGFW010000250.1:0-4480 GCA_041579395.1 Sulfitobacter sp. | reverse complement strand
TTCAGCCCCTTGTTTTCCATCGCCCCCATGTTGAAGTCATCGACGGCGACGATGTTGAACAGATCAAGGTCATATTCGCGCCCATAGACGTCTTCATCCCATTTCATGCTGTCCTTCAGCGCCTGCATCCCGAAGGCACATTTGCCTTCGTCGCCCGGCCTGACATACAAATTAAGCGCGACGTCGCGGCCCGATTGCGTGGTGAAACTGTCGGAATGGGCGACAAGATCACCTGCGACCAGCGCAAAAAGATACGCGGGTTTGGGCCAAGGATCATGCCATTCCGCGTGGTTTTTCGTGGTCTTGACCGGGTTGCCGTTCGACAGCAGCACCGGATGGGGGCCGCTTACGCTGACGGTGAATACGGCCATCACATCGGGGCGATCGGGGTAATAGGTGATCTTGCGAAAGCCTTCGGCCTCGCATTGCGTGCAGTACATACCGTTCGACATGTAAAGCCCTTCAAGGGCGGTGTTGCCCAAAGGGTCAATCTCGACCTCGGCCTCCCAGATGAAGGGGGCATCGGGCACATAACAGGTCAAACCGCTGTCGGTGATACGAGGATTTACTGCGACACCGTCAATCGTCGCGTTGATCAATTTCAAGTTTTCGCCATGCAGGAAAAACGTCATGTCTGTCGCGTCCGGATTGGGGCGAAAGGCGATGCGGCTTTTCACGCGGGTTTTGCTGGGGTCCAGATCGAACTGCAAAATGACGCTGTCAATGACATAGCCAAACGGTGTGTAATCCGACAGCAGTATCGTCTGGGGTGCCGCGTCGCGCATAAATCATCCTTCAATTCGGAACCTATTGTCCTGCGGCGACGTTAACCCCGCAAAGGCACCCCCCGCAAGGAGGGTGCAAAACCTATTAGAAGGAGAGCAATCATGTCTGCACCTGATACCAACACCGAAAAGCAGGAACGCCGCCACAAGCCGGCACTTCTGGGGGTCAAAGGCGCGATGATCTTTGGCGCTCTGATGATCGGTTTGATGTTGTTTTTTGTTCTCGACAACGGACGTGGCACGGATGAGACCGAAGCCGTGACCACTGAGCAACCAGCGACAAGTGACACCACGGTCACACCAGTTGATCCGGTCGTTCCGGGCACCAACGAATCCAACTGACAGATTAAGCGTTTTGTTTTTATGAGTTTTTGGGCAGGGTCTGAGTTTCGGAGCCTGCCCTTTTTGCATCTCGGACACGCATGTAGCATTTGATGGGCAGGGTAGTATGGCGAAGATGCGAAAGAAGGCCGATCTACCCAGCAAAACTTGCACCCATTGCAACCGCTCCTTTGTCTGGCGCAAAAAGTGGGCCAAGGACTGGGACGCGGTGCGCTATTGTTCCGACAGGTGCAGAACCGAAAGCCGCAACTCAGGCTGATAGCCATATTGGTAAATTAAGTTTACCAATATGGCTTGCCCAAGGCGAGGATACATTCTAAGCCTGCGGCACTTGAATACTAAATTTTGAAGATGGGAGCTTCAGATGACCGGCAGAACGGAAAGAGACGGCCTTCAGGTTGCACCGGAACTGGTGCAGTTCATTGAACAACACGCGTTGCCCGGAACCGGCGTCGATCCCGTGTCGTTCTGGTCCGGGTTTTCCGATCTGGTGCATGGTCTGGGGCCGAAGAATCGCGATCTGTTGCAAGTCCGTGAAGACATGCAGGCCAAGATCGATGCATGGCACAGGGACCGTGCGGGCCAGTCCCATGATGCGCAAAGCTATACCGCCTTTCTGCGCGAAATCGGGTATTTGGTCCCCGAAGGCCCCGCCTTCGCGATTGATACAAGCGGTGTCGATCCCGAAATTGCTGCCGTGCCGGGCCCGCAACTGGTCGTGCCGATCACCAATGCAAGGTTTGCGCTGAACGCCGCGAATGCGCGGTGGGGCAGCCTTTATGATGCGCTTTATGGCACCGATGCGCTGGGCGATCTGCCGCAGGGCACGGGCTATGATGCAGACCGCGGTGCGCGGGTCGTGGCACGCGCGAAATTGTTTCTGGACGAAGCGGCACCGCTGATGTCGGGCAGCCATACACAGATTGTCGGATACCGGGTCGTCGATGGTGCGCTTGAAGGCATCATCCTGAACGATGAGGACTTCCGCGGTGCGGCAATGACCCAAAGCGCCGCCCCGTCGGCCCAGAAAACGCCGGCGGTGGAACATGGCATGACGCTGGCCGATCCAGCGCAGTTTGTCGGCTATCGCGGTTCAGCGGATGCACCGACTGCGGTTTTGCTCAAGCACAACGGATTGCACATTGAAATCCAGATCGATGCAGATCACCCAATCGGCAAGGGCGATCCCGCCCATGTGTCGGACGTTTTGCTTGAATCGGCGATGTCGACCATCATGGATTGCGAAGACAGCGTTGCTGCCGTCGACGCCGAAGACAAGATCGGTGCCTATGCCAACTGGCTTGGGCTGATGAAAGGCGATCTGTCGGAAACCTTTGAAAAAGGTGGCCAACAGATCACCCGTGCGATGCATGCCGACCGCGACTATACCGCGCCCGATGGCGGCGCTTTGACCGTCAAGGGACGGTCGCTGATGCTGATCCGCAATGTGGGCCACCTGATGACCAACCCCGCCATCCTTGACCGCGACGGTCTTGAAATCGGCGAAGGTCTGATGGACGCGATGATCACCACGTTGATTGCCATGCATGATCTGAAAAAGACGGATGGCCTGCGCAATTCGGTGGCCGGGTCGGTCTATGTGGTCAAGCCGAAGATGCACGGACCCGATGAAGTCGCCTTTGCCGACAAGATCTTTACCCGTGTGGAAAAGGTACTGGGTCTGCCTGCGAACACTGTCAAGCTGGGCATCATGGACGAAGAGCGGCGCACTTCGGCCAATCTGGCCGAATGCATCCGCGCCGCCAAATCCCGCGTCGCGTTCATCAACACCGGTTTTCTGGACCGGACGGGCGATGAAATTCACACCTCGATGGAGGCTGGCCCGATGGTGCCCAAGGGTGACATGAAAAACGCCGACTGGATTCTGGCCTATGAGGACCGCAACGTCGATATCGGTCTGGCCTGCGGCTTGCAGGGCAAGGCACAGATCGGCAAGGGGATGTGGGCGATGCCCGATTTGATGGAGGCCATGCTGGAGGCCAAGATTGGCCATCCGCAGGCCGGTGCGAATTGCGCATGGGTGCCATCCCCCACGGCGGCGACACTGCACGCGACACATTACCATCAGGTGGATGTGCTGGCCCGTCAGGAAGAGATCAAGGCGGGCGGCCCGCGCGCCACGTTGGACGCGCTGCTGACCATACCGGTTCTGGGGGGGCGCAACCTGTCGGAAGATCAGATCACCCAAGAGATCGAAAACAACGCTCAAGGCATTCTGGGTTATGTGGTGCGGTGGGTCGACCAAGGGGTCGGTTGTTCGAAGGTGCCGGACATTCACGACGTGGGCCTGATGGAAGACCGCGCAACCTGCCGGATATCAGCGCAGGCGCTGGCCAATTGGCTGCACCACGGTGTGATCAGCGAGGCACAGGTGATGGCGGGCCTCAAGAAGATGGCCGCCGTTGTTGACCGCCAGAACGCGGGCGATCCGCTGTATCGGCCCATGGCACCGGGTTTTGACGGGATCGCCTTTCAGGCTGCCTGTGATCTGGTGCTGAAGGGGCGCACGCAGCCATCGGGCTATACCGAGCCTGTTTTGCATGCGCGGCGGCTTGAACTGAAGGCAGCACAAGGTTGAACGGGTGGGAGCGAGGGGCCAGCCCCTCGCGCTCCCCGGAGTTTATTTGGCAAAATGAAAAAGGATTAGGGTGATGGTATCGTTGGAGCAGGCGCGTGTGGTGATTTCGGCAACGCTGAGCAAGGGCCGTGAGATGGGGTTGAAACCCCTGTCGGTCGTCGTTTTGGATGCTGGCGGCCACGTTCAGGCATTCGAGCGCGAAGACGGCGCTGCTCCGGGACGGTTTGCGATTGCGCATGGCAAAGCCTATGGCGCGGTGATGTTGGGCATGGCCGGGCGTGCGCAGATGGCACGCGCCGAAGCGCAGGCATATTTCATGGCTGCCGTGAACGGTGTCTATGGCGGTGCCGTGGTGCCGGTGCCGGGTGGAGTTTTGCTGCGCGATGATGCGGGCGCGGTGATCGGTGCCGTGGGTGTCACGGGCGATACGTCGGACAATGACGCCGAAGCAGCCTTGGCAGGGATCGCGGCGGCGGGGTTGACCGGCGAAGCGTGATCGCCACTTTAATGGGGAGTTGAGGTCGGACAAAGGACCAGCTAGGATTTGCCAAAGTACTTATCCTGAGGCTGCGTATGTCACGTCCTGTCATCGGTATCGTTGGAAACAGCGGCCTTTTGAATGATCAGTATCCGATCCATGCGGCAGGCAAGATGAACACCGCGGCGATTGCCCACGTTTCTGGATGTATGCCGCTGATCATCCCCTGTGATCCATCGCTGGTATCGGTCGAGGAACTGCTTGCGACCTGCGACG
>JBFGFW010000249.1:0-4488 GCA_041579395.1 Sulfitobacter sp. | reverse complement strand
CACGGGCGTTGGCGGTACCGGCGTCGTGACCATCGGCGCGGTGCTGGCGCAGGCGGCACAGATCGACGGCAAGGGGGCGGGCATGATGGAAATGGCCGGTCTCGCGCAAAAGGGCGGCGCGGTGCACATCCATTGCCGCCTTGCCAACCGCCCCGAGGATATCAATGCCATCCGCGTGGCGACCGGCGAGGCGGACGCGTTGATTGGTGGCGATCTGGTGGTGTCGGCGGGTACCAAGACGCTGGGCCTGACCAAGCAGGGTCGCACCGGAGCGGTGGTCAATTCGCACCAGATCATCACCGGCGAATTTACCCGCGATACCGAATTCAAGATGCCATATGACCGGCTGACGCTGGCGCTTGAGGCACGGCTGAAAGATCGGGTGGCGATGTTTGATGCATCCGATCTGGCCAAGGCGACATTGGGGGATTCGATCTATTCTAACATGATGATCTTTGGCGCGGCCTGGCAAAACGGGCTGGTTCCACTGTCGCTGGAAAGCATTCAGGAAGCGATCAGGCTGAATGGTGCGGCTGTTGAAAGGAACCTTGAAGCGTTCGAACTGGGGCGTTGGGCGGTGCTGCATCCTGACGATGCGGCCAAGGTCACGACGCAAAATGTTGTCCCGTTGCCAAAAACCTTGGACGAAAAAATCGCCTATCGTGTGGACCATCTGACCGCATATCAGGGCAAGGGGTTGGCCAAGCGCTATGCCAAGATGCTTGAGCCGATCGCGGACCCGAAGCTGAAGGAAGCGATGGCGCTCGGGTATCACAAGTTGCTGTCCTACAAAGACGAATACGAGGTGGCGCGGCTGCTGAAAACAACGCGCGAGAAGGCAGAGAAGGAATTTGACGGCGATTTCAAGATGACCTTCAATCTGGCCCCGCCGCTGCTGTCTAAGATGGGCGCTGACGGGCGGCCTGTGAAACGTGCCTTTGGTGAAGCGTTGGCAGGGCCGTTGCGGTTGCTGTCGCGGATGAAGTTCCTGCGCGGCACGCCGTTTGATCCCTTTGGCCGCACCGAGGAACGCCGGATGGAACGCGCGCTGATCAAGCAGTACGACGCGGATATGAAGGCTGTGTTGCCATTGCTGTCTGACGGCACCCGCGATGCCATAATTGCACTGGCCGAACTGCCCTTGCAGATCCGTGGCTTTGGTCCGGTCAAGCAGGCGAATGAAGCCAAGGCCGCCAAACGCCGCGAGGAGTTGCTCGCAACGATCCGCGCCGGGGGGGCAGTGACATCCAAAGCCGCAGAGTAGCGCGCGCGACCCGGCCCCTGCCATGGATCAAGCCGATAGCAGGGGCCGACATTGGGTCAGCCTGAACCGTTTTGCGCAAATGACATAAGCTATGCATCCGTGGCGCGGTCTAAACCTGCGCGCGCGATCATCCGGCTTATGGAAAACAGCACCGGGCGGCTGGGGTTGATCCGGCGTGCGTCTGGTTGCGCGCAGGAACTGGGCGAGGGTGGCAGCTTTTTTGACGTCATCGCACGGCGCTACGGGCTGACGCTTGATGTCGTGGGCGGCAGTCTGGCCAACATTCCCGCAACAGGGCCAGTGATTGTGTTGGCCAACCATCCTTTCGGCATTTTGGACGGGTTGATGTTGGGGCAGATTATGACCCACAGGCGGAGTGATTTCAAACTGGTGGCCCATTCGGTCTTTGGCGGTGCGCTGGGGGTGAACCGGCATCTGCTGCCGATCAGCTTTGCGGGCGACCGTGCCGCGCGGGATCTAAATCTGCACACCCGGAAGGCAGCTTTGGCGCATCTGGGGCAGGGTGGTGCGGTGGGGATCTTCCCAGGCGGGACCGTCAGTACCGGCGCGCGCCCGTTTGCAAAACCGATGGATCCCGGCTGGCGCAGCTTTACGGCGCGGATGATCGGCAAGTCGCAAACCATTGTTGTGCCGGTCTATTTCGACGGTCACACCAGCCGCCTGTTCCAGATTGCCAGCCATATCCACCTCACCTTGCGCATGGGGTTGCTGATCCGAGAGTTTCACGCCCGCGTCGACACACCCGTGCGGGTCGTGATCGGAAACCCCATTGGCCGAGACCTGCTGAACCCGATGTCCAAGGATGCAAAAGCGATGATGGATTTCCTGCGTAAAGCCACTTATGAGTTGTCTCCAGACCCCAATCAGTCTTTTGATCTGGGGCATGAGTTTTGACCGGTAATGCACCGGCAGGTAACGGCAAGGCAACATGGCAGTTGGTATTTTTGATTCGGGCCTTGGCGGGCTGACGGTATGGGACGCGGTGCAGGCGCAACTGCCTGACGTGGAGTTCATCTATCTGGCCGACAGTGCGCATGCGCCCTATGGGGTGCGAAGTGCCGATGACATCTATAATCTGACGGTCGCCGCGACGCAGCGCCTATTCGATGCGGGCTGTGATCTGGTGATCCTGGCCTGCAACACCGCGTCAGCGGCGGCGTTGCGGCGCATGCAGGAAAACTGGGTGCCGCCGAAAAAGCGCGTCCTGGGCGTATTCGTCCCCCTGATCGAGGCGATGACCGAGCGTGAATGGGGCGATAATTCCCCCCCCCGCGAGGTTGATCTGAAGAATGTCGCGCTGTTTGCCACACCTGCCACCGTAGCAAGTCGCGCGTTTCAACGCGAACTTGCGTTCCGGGCGATAGGCGTGGACGTCGAAGCGCAGGCCTGCGGCGGAGTCGTCGACGCGATTGAGGAAGGCGATTTCATCCTGGCAGAAGCGCTTGTGCGCAGCCACGTTGACGCACTGAAACGCAAAATGCCTAACCCCGAAGCCGCTATTTTGGGCTGCACCCACTATCCGCTGATGCAAGAAGCGTTTCAAGACGCGCTTGGTGCCGATGTGCGGGTCTTTAGCCAGGCCAATCTGGTGGCGCGCAGCCTTGGTGATTACCTGAAGCGGCATCCCGATATGATGGGTACCGGGACGGCTGCCTTCTTGACTACTGGCGACCCGAAAAAGGTCAGCAGCCGTGCCACCCAGTTCCTGCGACGGCCTTTGACATTTCAGGCCGCCTGAGCCCATTCTTATTCTCCGAACGGACAACGACATGACCCATAATATCGCAATTCTCGGTGCATCTGGCTATACCGGGGCCGAACTGATCCGGTTGATTGCCAACCATCCCTCGATGAAGATCACTGCTTTGGGGGCCAATTCCAAGGCCGGACAGACCATGGCCGAGGTGTTCCCCCATCTGCGCCATATGGATTTACCCGCGCTGATCAAGATTGACGAAATTGATTTTTCGGACATCGACCTGTGCTTTTGCGCGCTGCCCCACAAGACCAGCCAAGAGGTGATTGCCGCCTTGCCGAAAGACCTCAAGATCGTTGATCTTTCGGCCGATTTCCGGCTGCGCGACCCCGAAGCCTACAAAAAATGGTACGGCAACGATCACGCTGCGCTGGCGCAGCAAGCAGAGGCCGTCTACGGCCTGACGGAGTTTTACCGCGACGACATCAAAGCCGCGCGGCTTGTCGCGGGCACAGGCTGCAATGCGGCAACCGGGCAGTTCGCGCTACGTCCGCTGATTGAAAAGGGCGTTATCGATCTGGAAGAGATCATTCTGGATCTAAAATGCGCGGTCTCCGGCGCGGGTCGTTCGCTTAAGGAAAATCTGCTGCATGCGGAGTTGTCCGAAGGCTATCACGCCTATTCTGTCGGCGGCACGCATCGTCATTTGGGCGAATTCGATCAAGAGTTTTCGGCGCTTGCGGGGCGGCCCGTCAAGGTGCAGTTCACGCCGCATCTGATCCCTGCAAACCGCGGGATTCTGGCGACCGTCTACGTAAAGGGGGATGCGCAGGTAATCCACGATACCTTTGTCGCGGCCTATCAGGACGAGCCGTTCATTCAGGTGCTCCCAATGGGTGAAGCACCGAGCACCCGCCACATTCGCGGGTCGAATTTTTGCCATATCGGCGTGGTTGCGGACAGGATCGAAGGCCGCGCGATTGTGATCGCGGCACTGGACAATCTGACCAAGGGGTCCAGTGGGCAGGCGTTGCAAAATGCCAATCTGATGTTAGGTATTGAAGAGACAGAGGGGCTGATGATGGCCCCGCTATTTCCCTGAGGGTGCATGAAAAGTCTTAAGAAGCGGCGGCGTATTCAGGTGATCGGTGTGGCGGTGGTGGCGTTGGTGCTGTCGACCGTGCTGATCGGGTACGCCATGCGCGACGGCATCAACTTCTTCCGCGCCCCCAGTCAGGTGATCGCAGCACCGCCCGGCCCGAAAGAGGTGTTCCGCATCGGCGGTCTGGTCGAAGAAGGGTCACTGGTGCGCGGCGATGGCATGACGATCCGCTTTTCGGTAACCGATGGCGGCGCGGTTGTGCCGGTCACCTTCACCGGCGTACTGCCCGATCTGTTTGAGGAAAACCAAGGCATGGTGGGGACCGGCCGCTACATCAACGGTGTCTTTGAAGCCACTGAAATTCTTGCCAAACATGATGAAACCTATATGCCCAAGGAAGTCGTG
>JBFGFW010000248.1:0-4497 GCA_041579395.1 Sulfitobacter sp. | reverse complement strand
GATCACCAACGACGACGGCATTCACGCACCGGGTTTGAAGACACTGCACACCATCGCAAGGCGTATTGCCGGCCCCGACGGAGAGGTCTGGACCGTGGCACCGGCCTATGAACAATCCGGCGTCGCCCATTGCATCAGCTACACGCGCCCGATGATGATTGAACGCATCGGCATGCATCGGTTTTCCGTCGAAGGCAGCCCCGCCGATTGCGTGCTTGCCGCATTGCACGATTCCATGAAGGACACGCCCCCCGATCTGGTGCTGTCCGGGGTCAACCGTGGCAACAACGCTGCCGAAAACACGCTTTATTCGGGCACCATCGGTGGCGCGATGGAAGCTGCCCTGCAGGGTATTCCCGCCATCGCCATGTCGCAGTATTTTGGCCCCAGAAACCGCGAGCTGGACGACACGTTTGAAGCTGCCGCCGAACACGGCGAAGACGTGGTCCGCCGCATCCTTGAGGCCAGCCCCGCCCATACCGATGGCTACCGGCTGTTTTATAACGTCAATTTCCCGCCCGTCGCTGCCGCCGATGTGCGTGGCATTCGTCTGGCACCCCAGGGCATCCGGCGCGACACCACTTTTTCCACCACCCCGCACGTGTCGCCGGCGGGCCGCCGCTTTCTGTGGATTCAAGGCGCAGATCAACAGGTTGCCACCGACGCAGGTTCGGATGCAGCGATCAATCTGGATGGGTATATTTCGGTCACACCGATGCGGGCGGACCTGACGGCGCATGACGCCTTTTCTTGCCTGGAAGCCATCAATAGATGACCGAAGACGCCGACACCACGGACGCGGAACGCAAGATGCAGTTTCTTTATGCCCTGCGCTCAAAGGGGGTCACGGAAACGCTTATTCTGAACGCGATGGAGCAGATCGACCGTGGGCCGTTTATCCGGGGCCTGTTCGCGGCCCGCGCCTATGAGGACATGCCGCTGCCTATTGCCTGCGGCCAGACCATCAGCCAGCCGTCCGTCGTGGCGCTTATGACCCAGGCTCTTGAGGTGACGGCGCGCGACAAAGTGCTCGAGGTGGGCACCGGATCAGGCTACCAGGCGGCCATTCTCAGCAAGCTGGCGCGCCGGGTCTATACCATCGACCGACACCGGCGGCTGGTCCACGAAGCCCGCCAGATCTTTGACGATCTGGGCCTGACCAACATCACCGCGATCACCGCAGACGGCAGTTTCGGCTTGCCCGAACAGGCCCCCTTTGACCGGATCATCGTCACCGCCGCTGCCGAAGACCCACCTGGCCCGCTGCTGGCACAGCTGAAAGTGGGCGGGATCATGGTGGTGCCGGTGGGCCAGTCCGACGCCGTGCAGCACCTGATCAGGGTGCGCAAAACCGAAAGCGGCCTGCACTATGACGAACTGCGCAAGGTCCGGTTTGTACCTTTGCTTGAAGGGTTGGGCAAAGACAGCTAAATGCTGTATAACTGCAACAACTCCAGACCACATGGAGAGGCATTCGGCCCGCAGCGGCACCGAAAATGAGGACGCGCAGATGACCCACCCCAAGACGACCCGGACTTTCCGGCTGACTGTCATCGCTGGCAGTTCAGCCTTGTTGCTGGCAGCCTGTGATCGACCGCTTGATGTGGACATGCGCGGGCTTGGCGGTGGCTTTACCACTGCTGACGCGGCCACCGGCAACCTGGCCACGCGCCCGGCCCCCGACAACCGGGGCGTGATCTCTTACCCCAATTATCAGGTGGTCGTCGCACGGCGCGGCGATACCCTGGCCGATGTGGCAAACCGTGTGGGGGCCGATGTCGATACCCTTGCGCGCTACAACGGTATCGACCCCACCGTGCCGCTGCGAAAGGACGAAGTGATCGCGCTGCCAAGCCGCGTGGCCGAACCGTCGCCCGCCACTGGGGCATCCGGCACCGGGCCGATCACGACCGCCGCCGTTGATATTCAGACAATGGCCGGTGGCGCGATCAACCGCGCCCCTGCGACCCCCGGCGTACAAACCACCGCCCTGCCCGCGACCCGCCCCAATCCCCAGAAACAAACGGGCAGCGAACCCGTGCGCCATAGGGTGGAGCGCGGGGAAACCGCCTATACCATTGCACGCCTATATGGCGTGCCGGTGGCCAGTTTGGCAGAATGGAACGGGCTTGGCGCTGATTTCTCCGTCCGCGAAGGGCAGTTCCTTCTGATCCCCGTCGCCCAACAGGCCGCCCCGCAGCGTAGCGCTGCCGTCGGTGGGTCGGCCTCTGTGGCTCCCACAACGTTGCCGGGCGCAGGGTCGCCCACACCCACGCCCCCCAGTGCCGCCAAACCACTGCCGCCTGTCGAGAAAGCCCCCGTCGTCGCGTCCACAACCAAGCCTGTGGCGGATGTCGGCAAGACGACCAAGCCGACGTCAAACGGGCGCATGATCCCGCCGGTCCAAGGCAGCATCATCCGCGCCTATTCCAAAGGCAAGAACGAGGGCATCAACATCAAGGGCACGCCCGGCACAGCGGTCAAGGCCGCTGACGGTGGCACAGTCGCTGCGATCACGAAAAGCGCTGAAGGCGTGCCGATTGTGGTGATCCGCCACCCTGACAACCTGCTGACCGTCTATGCCAATGTCGCCAGCGTCAACGTCAAGAAGGGCGACAATGTCAGCAAGGGCAGCACCATCGCCAAGCTGCGGCCCGGTGACGATTCGTTCGTGCATTTCGAAGTGCGCAACGGCTTCGACAGCGTCGACCCGACACCCTACCTGAACTGACCGGGCTATAGGGTGACGCCGCGCCGCCCTGCCAGATCAACGAAATACTGCCACGCGACGCGGCCCGACCGGGACCCGCGCGTGGCCTGCCATTCGATCGCCTCTGAGCGCAGCGTGTTGTCGTCAATCGCGACACCGTGGGCATCACAATAGCCGCGAATCATCTCTAGATACTGCTGCTGGTCGCAGGCATGAAAACCCAGCCACAGACCGAAACGATCCGACAGCGATACTTTTTCCTCGACCGCTTCGGCAGGGTTGATCGCCGATCCGCGCTCGTTTTCGATCATGTCGCGCGGCATCAGATGGCGACGGTTCGATGTGGCATAAAGCACCACATTGTCAGGCCGGCCTTCGATGCCTCCATCCAGCACCGCCTTCAGCGATTTGTAATGCGCGTCGTCATGGCCAAAGCTCAGGTCGTCGCAAAACAGGATAAATCGTTGCGGCGCATCCCGCAGCAGCGCCAGCAATCGCCCGACCGAGGGCAGGTCTTCGCGCTGCAGCTCAACGATGCGCAAAGCGTCGTGATCCGCCTGAACATGTGCGTGTACCGCTTTGACAAGGCTGGATTTTCCCATCCCCCGTGCGCCCCACAGCAAGGCGTTATTCGCGGGCAATCCAGCGGCAAACTGCACGGTATTCGCCAACAACGTATCACGGGCCCTGTCCACCCCGATCAGCAGCGCCAGATCAACCTTGCTGACCTTGGCAACAGGCACCAACCGGTCCGGCCCGGTATGCCAGACAAAGGCCCCCGCTGCGTTGAAATCGGGGGTCCTCAGCGGCGCAGGAGACATCCGCTCCAGCGCCGCTGCGATGCGGTCCATCGGGTCGTCGATCACCTGGACGGGTCCTCGTCATCGAACTCAGCCATCAGAGGATCGTGGTATTCGTCGTCGTAATAGCCCTCGGCGCGCAGTTTCGCTTCACGTTTCGTCTCTACCCGCCGCACAAGAAAGATCGAGATTTCGTAAAGCCCGTACACCACCACGAACAGGATGCCTTGGGTGATGACATCGGGCGGCGTGACAATGGCCGCCAGGATCAGGATTCCAACAACCGCATACTTGCGCACATTGCCCAGACCTTCGGAACTGACCAGCCCGGCCTTGCCCATCAGCGTCAGCAATACCGGCAACTGAAAGCACAGTCCAAAGGCCACGATGAATTTTATCGTCAAATTCAGATATTCCTGCGCTGATCCCTGAAACGCGATGGCCGCGATGCCGCCGCCGGCAGCGTCACCTTCCCCCACAAGCGTGCCCGCCTGCTGGAAGCCCAGGAAAAAGTCGAACGCCAGCGGTGTCACCACATAAAAGGCAAAGGCAGCGCCCAGAAAAAACATCAGCGGACTGGAAATCAAAAACGGCAGAAACGCGCCCTTTTCGTTCTTGTATAGCCCCGGTGCCACGAACCGCCACAGTTGATAGCTGATATATGGAAAGCCCAGAATAAGCCCCCCCAGCAGCGAAATCGAAATTGCGACAAAAAAACCTTCCTGCAGTTTGATCAAAATCAGCCCGCAGTCTGCTTGTCCCCGTTCCGCCATCGCCGAACACAGCGGATGCGTCAGAAAGTTGAAGATCGGGTTCCACACGGTAAAACAGATGATCATCCCGATGATAAAGGCGATCACCGAATGGATCAGACGCGTGCGCAGCTCTGCCAGATGCTCAATCAGCGGGGCGGCACTGTCGTCAATATCGTCATTGGCGCTCATGTGTCACTCTTTTTTGCCGCAGGTTTCTTGGCTGCGGGTTTCT
>JBFGFW010000247.1:0-4505 GCA_041579395.1 Sulfitobacter sp. | reverse complement strand
TGGACGGCTGGAACCAGAACGAGATCGCCACAGCGGCGACCATCGTGATCCGTCCCAACCAATTGGCCGAAGTCGATGGCAAGATGCCCTATGCCGACGAACGTGTCCGCAGGGCGATCAACATGGCCGTAGACAACGCCGTTTTGCTTGAGCTTGGCTATGCCGGGCGCGGTCTGGCCGCCGAAAACCACCACGTCGGCCCGATGCACCCTGAATATGCCGAACTGCCACCCCTTCAGGTTGATCCAGCCGGTGCCAAGGCGCTGATGGACGAAGCGGGCATGGGCGATTTCGAGCACGAGTTGTTCTCGATCGACGATGCGTGGCGCAAAGACACGACTGACGCGGTTGCCGCACAGCTGCGCGATGCCGGCATCAAGGTGAAGCGGACGATCCTGCCAGGTTCGACATTCTGGAACGACTGGACGAAATACCCGTTCTCGTCGACCAACTGGAACGCGCGGCCTTTGGGCGTGCAGATCTGGGCTTTGGCCTACCGATCCGGTGAAGCGTGGAATGAATTTGGCTGGTCCAACCCCGAATTCGACGCCTTGCTGACCAAGGCCCTGTCGATTGCAGACGTCGAAGCCCGTCGCGAAATCATGAAAGAAGGCGAAGCGATGATCCAGAACGCCGGCGTGACAATCCAGCCCTACTGGCGGTCGCTCTACAACCACACCAAAAAAGGTCTGGTTGGCGCGGAGCACCACATCGGGTTCGAATACCACCCGGCGCGGATGGCCTGGACCATGTAAACCGATCCTTCGGGACATCAGAGGGGGCCGCGCATGTCGCGGCCCTTTTCACGTCTGGGGTGATCCGAAGTGATGCAGACCCTGTGACGGGCACCACAGGTCAGGATCAATCGCCTGAAGTTGCCGTAATTTGACCCGCAGCGCGGTTTCGCCCCAACGTCTGGCCTGCTTGGTCAGATCGGGCAAGCCCAACCTGTGCCGTGCCAGCATTGCCAGATCATCCATCTTCATACCGTCCAAAAGCAGGTCTGCCCCCGCATTGATCACGCCTAGGATCAGCGCCTCTGCGGCCTGAGCGTCTGTCAGGGATAGCGGCGCGATCCCGGCAAAACGGGCTTCCTCGACGATCATGTCTTCCATCAGCGGATCGATCACCGCGCCCCCACCGCCGGGATACCGGTACCACCCCACCCCGACAGAGCGACCCAGGCGGCCTTCGCGCACCATCCGATCGGCGATCAGTAAAGTGGTCTCATTGGCCCTGCGCCTGGCAAACGCCACCTCAAGTCCAATATGGTCCTGCGCTTTCAGCAGCGCCTCGGTCATACCCGCAAGTTCCAGCGCCGCGTCCAAATCCCATGGAGCGATGCCGATCAGCAGCAGGTGATCTACCAGCGCAAGGGCCTTGTCTTGCAATAGCGCGCCCGCAAAGGCGTCTCCCCCGACATTCAGCGCGACGGGCACCTTCAAACGGCGCAGGAAAGCCAGTACGAGGGATTGGGTGCGTCTCGATGCAGCCCCCCAAGCGACCTCTGCCAAACGGGGATCAAGCAGGTCGATGGCAACGGTCCGGTCCGCGTCAGGCACAGACGCCAGAACGACCGGGCCATCCAACGCCAACCTGATGGCGTTTTGCGGGGCGAAAGGCAGATGACCGGCGCGGCATATGAAAAAGTCGCACTGCGCCGGGACCGCACCGTCGACCGTCAACTCTGCACCTACAAGACGTCTTTGCAACATCTCGCGCACCCTGTCAGCATCATGCGTATCAGGTTCAACGGCGGTGACCTTCATGCCCGCGCGGTGCAACGCCTGAACAAGATCGGCGCTGGCGCTTCCCAGATCATAAAGGGCGACATGGCTGGCCCCGTTCGCAGTCACCGGGTGGGCGCGTCCAGAAAGCGACGCGTCTCGATCACCTTCAACAGATCTTTCAGCGATGTATTGACCGGCTTGTTCGACGTGTTGATCTGCCCGTCTGCGCGCGCGTACAGCGGCGTGCGCGTATCCAGCAGGTTTTTCAACTGGGTCATCGCGGCGGGGTTGCCTTCCATCGGGCGCACGTCGCCTTGGGCGCGGACCCGCTGCATATATTCAGACGCGCTGGTGTAGACCCAAATGGTGTGAAACCGCTGCAATAACAACGCATAGGTGGCGGGTTCGACCACGATCCCACCGGCCACGGCCAGGATCATCCTGTCATTCTCGGCGATGACGCGCTGCAGCGCCTCGGCTTCCATCTCGCGATAGCCATCCTGACCATAAAGCGCCATCAACTCGGCGACGGGCATCTCGTTATCGGCTTCGATCTCCTTGTTCAGCTCGATGAACGGAACCTTCAGGGCAATCCCGGCCAGTCGGCCCAAGGTGGATTTCCCCGCACCGCGCAGGCCCACAAGACAGATCCGATTGGCGCGCAGGGCGGACGGGCTTTGCGATGTCAGCAATCCACGCACCTGGTGCTGCACGTCTGCGGAGGCTTTACTGAAAAGCTGCGCCACGCGTTCGACATCACGGTCCCACGGGGCGCGCTCGGACACCAACGTCTCGATCCGCAGATCAAGCGCGCGTGCCACCCGCTGCAGCAAGATCACCGAGATATTGCCTTCGCCGGCTTCCAGCTGGGCCAGATAACGCGGCGACACGCCCGACATTTCCGACAGCACCCGGCGCGGTAACCCGCGCGCCTTCCGCGCATCGCGGACCCGCGCCGCCAGCCGCTGGATCAGCTCTTCACCGGGGGCAATGGGTTGAACGGGGTCAGACATGGCGCTCACTTGATGTAGGATAGTGCATATTCCCCTGCACAAGCCGTCATTTCAACCGCTGTAAGCAGAAAGATGCATCATGCCGCACGGATAAGCGGCTCAACAACCTTGCGGATCCTGTCCGGGGCCGGCTGGCTCTTGAACACGTCTGCTTGGGTGAATACGCAGGTAAAGCTGCCGGTAAAGCACAAGACCTCGTTCTGGTAGGCCTTCATCCCAAAGGTGATGGATTTCTCGCCCAGACGGGTGGGAAAGGTTTCGCACATCAGCCGGTGGCGCGGTGTGACCGGGCTGCGGAAATCCATCGACAGATTGACAAAAGGCGTGCCCATGTTGCGGTCAATCTCCATCTGGAACCAACCCTCGCCGTCGAAATGCGCTTCCCACCAGGCGTTGATCGCGTCCAGCGCAAACCAGGGCAGTCGGGCGGTATAGGCGATCTGCGCAGGGTCGCAATCGCCCCACGTCACGCGGATTTCATGCACAAAGGGTTTGGGCGTCATTCAGTAGGTTTCCACGTGATAGCGGCCGTCTTCGCGCATGGCGTCGCGCAAGTTGGCCCATTGCTGCCCCATGCTTTCGGCAATTGAAGTCATCGCCTTTTCAACACCTTCTTCCATGCCCCGCAACCCGCAGATGTAGATATGCGTCCGGTCATCTGCCAATAGCTCCGCAACGGTCTCCTGTTCGGCGATCATGCGGTCTTGGACATATTCCTTGTCCTTGCCCTGTTCGCGGCTAAACACCAGATGCTGCTTCAGCAGGGTTTCCGGTACCTTTTTAAGCGGGCCAAAATACGGCAGGCTCTTGGGTGTCCGCGCCCCAAAGAACATGGTCATGCCGCCCGTCGCACCACTGCGTTGACGTTGCATGGTAAAGGCACGCATGGGGGCAGATCCAGTGCCGGTACAGATCAGCATAAGATGCGCATCGGCAGCGCCGGGCATCAGGAACGTGGCCCCGAACGGGCCGGTCACATCCACTTCGGCCCCGGTTTCCAGATCGCAGAGATAGTTCGACGCCAGACCCTTGTCCTCGCGCTTCACGGTCAACGATATGTTGTGATAGCCGGGCCGCTCGCCGTCGCGCGGGCTTGAAACTGAATAAAGCCGGGGCAGATGCGCCTTGCCCTCTGCATCGGTGCCGGGCGGGATGATGCCCACGGATTGGCCTTCAAGCACCGGAAACGGCGACGCACCGGGATCAAGGATGATATGGCGCACGTCGTGGTCGGGATCGTCCGTCAGTCGATAGTTTCCCTGTACCTTCATCCGGGCAGGCTTGCCAAGGTTGTACATATTCACTGCTGGCTTGCCGGCCGTCAGCGGAGCCTTGGCCTTGCCGCCTGCACCTTTGTGTGCGTCGGCCAAAAGCACCGCGATCGGGTCAACAGCTTCTTCATCGTCAGACACGGGGGACCCTTCGATGGCTTCCTGCTCGGGCAATTCCTCCATCTCGAACTGCTGTTCCAATGTGTAAGGCGTCTTGACCACGCGCCATTCGTCAATGGACCCGGTCGGACACACCGGAATGCAGTCCATGCAGAAATTGCAGACGTCAAAATTAACCACGACGTTGTTGTCGTCATGTTCGATCGCGCCGATGGGGCAGGTCATTTCGCAGGTGTAGCACCGGATGCAAATCTCGGGGTCAATCAGATGTTGCTTGACGGGTTTGTTCATTGCGGGCGCTCCTGCGGCTTTATGTGCGCGTGGGCGGGCCCAAGCCCACCCACCATTCGTGATCTGCGTAGGGTGGGTTT